>NZ_JBFTRC010000001.1:0-209418 GCF_056399325.1 Allobosea sp. 01N443 | reverse complement strand
CCAGAGCCCTCAGGCTCTCTTGACTATGCTGTATCGCTCGACGAACCGCCTCTGTCGTCGTGGCGCTCCCATGGTGAACCTGGCCCATAGCGCCTCCTTCCACTCACGCGAAAAGACTGCACCATCAAAGCCCGGGATCAAACACCTAGCCCATGGCCTTCTCCGCCGAAGGTGCGCCGCGCCTCTGCGCATGTCTGGCAACAGGCGATGAGCGGCGGCTTCGCGAGGGCGGCTTAAAATCCAGCCCCAACCGCGGCCACCCGACACGATACGAACTGGAGAGCTCTGCCAACCGGCCTTCGCCGCCTCGATCAAACGCCTGTTGCCGAGCGTCCGGCAATCAGCTATCCACCATCCACGGATTGCGCCCGTAGCTCAGCTGGATAGAGCGTTGCCCTCCGAAGGCAAAGGTCACACGTTCGAATCGTGTCGGGCGCGCCATTTTAAGATAGCCTTTGTTTTCAAGGGCTTATGCTTTGGAATCCCCTCCTCAGAGACCATCAGAATCCCTGTCTGTCGCAGCATTTGTCACAGCTGTCACAGGGTGCTTATGGCTACGATCCGCAAGAGAGGTTCCAGTTGGCAAGCTCAGGTTAGGCGCGAGGGCAGCCCTCCCGTCTCCAAGAGTTTCACCACGAAGGCTGCTGCGTCCGCATGGGCGAGAGGCCTTGAGGCTCAGATAGACACAGCCCACCTATCACCTTCGATCCGTGATCTCCGCACGATAATCGTTGCGCACCTCCTTGAGCGATATGACGAGGAGGTCAGCCCTTCCAAGCGTGGTGCTCGCTACGAGAGGGCGCGTATCAAGTTCATGCTCACGCACAAGGTCGCTGAGGAGCGCCTAGGAGGAGTCTCAGGGGTTTCCGTGGCCCGCACAGGGCAAGCCTGCCACCGTGCGCCGCGAGCTTGTCATTCTGCGGCATGTGTTCGAGTTCGCCATCAAGGAGTGGAGCATTCCGCTCCCTAGCAATCCCGTGCGAGCCATCAAGATACCCAAGGACTCTGAGGCCAGAGACAGAAGGCTTCATGAGGGCGAACTGGCCAAGCTGTTCGGCGCGATAGGCCCAAGGACCGCATGGTATCTAAAGCCCTTCATCGTCCTCGCCATCGAGACAGGCATGACGCGCGGAGGGCTTGTGTCTCTCCAGGGGGCTCATGTGGACCTCATGAAGCACACATTGGTGTAGCCATGATGCTCTTCATCACAGCGTCGGACTGGTCCGGCTTCATGAGAACGGTGACGATATAGTGAAAGATGAAGGAGGGAGCGAACGACGCGCCGCAGATCAAAATAGACTTGCCTATCTTCTGAAGGAGGCCGTCAGGACGGCTGCAATGAACGAATAGACCGGATGCTCAAGTCTCAGCAGATACGCGAGCGCAAAGGCGAGCGTGCCTGCGAGGACGACTCGCAGGGCGAGCAGAATTCCGGCGAGCTCCGTTTGATGTTTCACGTCGCCTGAAACGCCTCATCTGGTCGGCAGACTAGCCGGTAGCACGTCGACACGCCACGAGACCGCGGCCGATCGAGCCGATTGCACCCCCGGAACCGTCACCACAATCGAGGCGCGACCGTACCTGCCGTTTGACGGCTCGTTCCAAGCCAGGGTTTGACTGACCTGCAGGCTTTGACGTCCAGATACAGCAAGGCGTACGGTGATGATCGATGGCCGAGACATGATCGCGGCGCCATACCGTGTCCACATCCGCCGCGCCAACCAGGCTTTACCAGTCGAGTAGCCGGGAGGCCGTCACAGTCCGGCTTGATGCGGTGCCCGTCCCATGGCTCCACTGGACGCGCAGCACAGCGGAGAACCTGAATAGGGTGCCATGACAATTTGAGGGCTCAGCAATGAAGGATGCGATCGGAGACGACGGTGAACGGCATCCCGTTCAGCCGGGTGGACAGGGCGACGATGCGTGCTTTGCTCTTTCCGGAGAGCTGCTTCCCGCGGAGAAGCGCCCAAACCTGTGCATCGTCAGCCCCCACCATATCGAGCCGGCTTGAATGTCCGCGGCCATCAATACGTTCCTGGTTGTGCTCGCAGCCATCTTTCCCGTGGTCAATCCGCCGGGGTCAGCACTTGTTTTCCTGGGATTGACACGCGGCGCAGTGCCCGACACCCGGCGCATCCTCGCGCGGCGTATCGCGGTGAATTCGCTCTTCGTCCTGATGGGAGCGTTCCTTTTGGGCGCGCTCATCCTGCAGTTTTACGGAATTTCGATCCCCATCCTGCGCGTGGCGGGCGGGCTGATCGTAGCGGTATCCGGATGGAAGTTGCTCAACGAAGGCAGCCAGAAGGATTTCGACGCGCATGCGGACGATGTGTCGCGCGCCAACCTCCTGACGCAGGCCTTCTATCCGCTGACCCTGCCACTGACCACCGGTCCTGGCACGATCGCTGTCACGATCAGTATCGGCCTTTCACGCGCAACGTTCACGGCGTCCTCTGGCGCGGTCGTTTTCGTTCTCGCCAGCCTCCTTGCCATCGCCGTAATCGCCCTCAGCATCTGGCTCTGCTTTACCTATGCCGTTCGCGTGCAAAAGCTTCTCGGGCAAGGCGGCACCGAAATTGCGGTTCGCCTTTCGGCGTTCATTCTGTTCTGCCTGGGCGTACAGATCCTGTGGTCAGGAGCGAGCGAATTGCTGAGCTCTCTCCTGCATGGACCGGTCGGCGCAGCCTCAGCCATGGCGACCTGATTCCAGGAGATGCCTGAGGCGAACGAACGGCATCTCCTCGCGCGCCGGTAGCAAACCGTACCGGCGATGAATGGCACTTCCCTGTCACGAGCCTGAGGACCATCACTGGAAGCAGGGGGCCGGAGCGCAGTGTTCTCCCACGCGACCTCGGCGTTCAAGCTCCACGACCGCCGTTCTGACGTGAGATCGCCAACTTGCCGGCCCCGTGTTTTTCTCGGATACTATTATCGCATGAAATGAGTTGAAAGATCGCGCGATGAGAGCTGCTCTGGTTGTTTCCAGCCTTATTCTATTGACCAGTATTGCAGGCTGCACGCCGCGCGAGGAATTTGCCTCACCCGCCGTTGTATCCACCGCAGCGCCCCGTGCCTCGGCCGAGCGCAGCTATCTCGACGTGGGCCCCGCTCCCGGCCGAGGCGGCCCGGCCTATCTCCAGGCGAACACGGCAAGCGGACCACGGCAAACGGACTTCTTTGGCAACGACGTGCTGCCCCGCGCACCATAGGTGCCTTGGTAATTTCAAACCCGGCCCGAGCCTTTGGCAAGGGCAGGTGCCTGGCCCGGCGACATCGATTGCCCGGCCTGATCGCCAGCGTGTGCCGGCGGCCCAAAGTAGCCCCCAATGCCGGATGCGCGCGTCGAGACGCCGATGGGGAGGGCACAGCGGACGGTTGGCTCGGCGTTCCCTGACGAATGCGCGGACGGCATCGGGGCCTCGATCCTGCTGGCCGCTACTGGACGGCTGCAGCAGTGGCCCCCTCTCCGCGGAACACGGCCTCGATGACATCGCCCGGCTCGACCTCGGTGTCCTCGGTGGAGGGCAAGCGCTGCCATTGCTGGCCAGCCTTACGGACGATGACGACCTCCGAGCGAAGGTCGTTGCCTGCAGCTGGCATGGAGCTCACATTGCCGAGGGGGCGGAGCTTTTCGCTGATCGCCTGAATTCTCACGCTGAGATCCGCCAGGCGTAGATTGGAGTCCCTCAGCTCGCGCAACAGAGTGATCCGCCGCTGATTGGCGACGCGCTCGAGTTGGCGACCATATTCTTCGACCTGAAGCCGCGTCCGCATCAACTGAGCGGTGGTTTCCAGGCGGCGCGATGACGATAGGAGCAGCGCGCGTCGGCTCTCGCTGATACGCTGGCTCACGAGGGCGCCGCTTCCAAACAGCTTATTGACCCGCTCAAGCTCCTGGGAATCGGCCTGCACTCCCTTTTCCTCTTCCTGCTCGCGCTGGATCAGCACCGTGACCTGTTCGCCTGCCTCCTTTACGGCGCGCTCCAGAAAACTCCGCTCGTCGCGGAAATCGGCCAGCGAGATCTTGAGCGATTCCGCCTCGCTCTGGGCAACGCCCGAGGCCACGATCGTGGGCAGGGGCGAACTCCTCGGCGGGCGCAGATCAAAGGTCTCCTGATCATCCAATTCAGCGCGGACGCGCAGCGCGTGGAAATACTCCTTCAGATACTCGGTCCAGAGCGAGTCGTGATCGCGCCTCATATCAACAGGATCCGGGCCGAGCTGCCCGGCACGAGAGCGAAGAAGGCTGTATCCGCCGGCAACGGTAATGGCTTGCCGGACCGTCATGGTCGGCCGATAGGCCTGCTGGCCGGGGGTGAGCACGTCGCCGGCGACATAGATCGGCCGGTATTCGGCGACCCAGGTGGTCACGTCGCCCGGCCTGACGACCTGGACCTGTTCGCGGCCATCTGGAGCGCGAAATCGGAAGACCTTGGTCGGCATCAGGGCCTCCATCCGGCTCTGGAACTCCGCCGGGGTGAGGCCTGCGACGACGACCGACCCGACAGCCGGCAATGCGATCGTGCCGTCGAGCTGGACCGTCGCGCGCTGACGCTGATCCGGCAGGCCGGCCAGGGCCATTTCGATGGTATCGCCCGGAGCGAGCCGGTACGGAGCGCCGGCATGGGCTCCGCCACCCAGGCAGGCTGCCAGCAGGACACCTGATGCGAGCCTGCCGAGGCTGGAACGCTTGACTGCAAACAGGGTCATTTCACTGGCCTCTCGCGTGCTGTCCGGCAGGGGCGACCTCGTCGGGCCAATCCAGGCGCGAGACGAAATCGAAGACGGGGCCGCCTGCCTGCCCCCAGTTGCTCGACCAGATGATCTGCGACCCATCGGGTGACGGCGAAGCGTGGGTCTCGCTCCAGTAGTCATGGGGCGCGTTTCTGGTCTGTGCGATCCGCCGGAACTCGCCGCTGCCGTCGATCTTGAGTGCCAGGATTTCCTGCGCGAAYGGCGCCCACCCCCCGTGGCGACCGACCTCGTCMGGCATTCCGGAATAGCTTAGGAAAACCCAACCGGGCCGTCGCATCGCCAGGGAAGCGTGCTGAGCCTCGCCATAGCGGGTCAAGGCGGTGACGACACCATCATCGAGACGCCGCTTGATGACCTGGAACTGATCGGGAGGCGCCTTGCTGATGCCGACATAGACCTCGCGGCCGTCCGCATCCACCGTCATGTCACCATGACCGGGCCGGTGGTTTTCGGTCCAGCTCTGCACCAGTGCCCCTTCGAGCGTGAAAATGAAGGTCTGGTTGGTCTCGTCCGGCAAGCTCTGGAGGCAATAGACATGCACGCCCAAGGGAGAGATGGAGCAGGCATTGCTCTGGCCTGGGAGCTTGGCGAGCGCGATGTCGGGAAACTTCGTCCGGGTCGTCAGGTCGTAGGCGAAGGCAACCAGTGCCCCACTCTCCGAAAGTGCCCGCACGACGATACGGCGACCGTCCCAGGACGGGTTTCCCTTGTAGGGGCCGAATTGAAGGTTGCGATGATGGTCTGCGGTGTAGACCACGCGCTCGAGATTGGTCCGCGGCGCCCAGAACGAAACAGTCTGCCCCCCAACGCAGATCATCAGCTCCGGATTGCGTGGGTGCCATTCGCATTCGCCGCTCCGGGTGCGCCGGAAGAGCGGCGCATAGCTGCGACCATCAAGAAAGCACAAGCCGTTGCAGCCATTGACGATGACGAGGAGGCTCTGATCCGCGTTCCAGGCCTGGGCGCTCGAATAACGATGGCTGCAGTGGCCGGGGCCGCACACGATGCCCGAGCCCAGTGGCCCCGGCCGGGTCACCCGCGTGAATGCCACGCCGAAGGCCGGGTCCGATGCAGGCTGCAGATATCCGGGCAGCGGCATGTCCACCGGCGCGACCAGCTGCGCGGCAGAGAGGTCGTCGGCTGCGGCCGCGGGCCAGAATGCCGGCACGAGCGCGGCGGCCAGGAACGCCCCAAGCCATGATCTCGGAAGAACCGACCTCATGTGATGAAGTCCTTCTGGCGGCGAACCTGCCCCGCCGCCACGCGGGTGAGCCACCACGCGATCGTCCGTTCCAGGCCCTCGCGCAGACTCGTGCGCGGTCGCCAGCCGGTTTCGCGCTCGAAGCGGGAGCAGTCGGCCAGCAGTGCCCGCACCTCGGAATTGACCGGCCGCATCCGCGTCTCGTCGCGCAGAACCGGCTTTTGGCACGCGCTCAGTTCGCGGATCAGTTCGATCAGGTCCGCAACGGTCACCGCCCGCTGACTGCCCGCGTTATAAGCGTGTCCGTAATCGACCGCGACCGCGCTGCCTGCGGCCATGAACGCCGCGACGGTGTCCTCGACGAAGGTCAGGTCCCTGATCGGCGTGGTGTCGCCCACCATGATGGCCGTGCAGGCCGGATCGAGCGCCTGGCGAATGATGGTGGGGATGATTGCCCGCTCGCTTTGACGCGGTCCAAACGTGTTGAACGGCCTGAGTGTCACGACCGGAAGCCCGAACGACCGCGCAAAGGCCTCGGCCATCATATCGGCGCCGATCTTGGACGCCGAATAGGGCGACTGGCCCTGGAGTGGATGGGTTTCGCTGATCGGCATCGTCAGCGCCGTGCCATAGACCTCGCTGGTCGAGGTGTGGACGATCCTCTCCGTGCCATGCTGGCGCGCCGCTTCGAGCACGTTCAGCGTCCCCAACACGTTGGTCTCCACATAGGACTGGGCAGCCAAGTAGGAATGGGGAATGGCGATCAGAGCGGCGAGGTGGAAAACGATCTCCTGGCCCTGCACGATTCGCCCGATGAACGCGGCGTCGCGAACGTCCCCCCGCACGAGATTCAGCTGATTGCGGGTGGCCTCTGGAACATCGTCGAGCCAGCCATGGCTGTCGAAGGAGTTGTAGAGGGCAAGGGCCGTGACCTTGGCGCCGTCGCGCACCAGCGCCTCGGTCAGATGGGACCCGATGAAACCATCGGCTCCGGTCACCAGCACGCGCATGCCGCTGTAGCTCATTGAGCTGCTCCCTCGGACTTGGTTGCTTCACGGGTTTCGGCAACACCTGGCCGGCCTGTCCGCTGAGCGGGCACGGCCTGCGACGGGACCCAGCCGAAGACGGCCAGAACGCCCCTCATGAGCCACCCAATGTCGCCGACGACGCTGTGATGGGGGAAATAGGCGAGATCGAGCCGCGCCTTGGTCGGAAACAGCACATCCCGATAGAAGCGCGTCGGGTCCATGTCCGGCGGGTAGAGACTGCCCTCGTTGCGGAACAGGATCTGACTAGGCCCCAACAGACCTGGCTTGTGCTCCAGAACCTGTTCGAAGCCATTCTGGAAGCAATCGGCAAAGGCCAGCGACTCGGGACGCGGCCCGATAATGGCCATGTCGCCCCTCAGGACGTWCCAAAGTTGCGGAAGCTCATCGAGTTTGGTCGCGGCCAGAACGCGGCCGACCGGTGTCATCCGCCCATCCTTGGCCATGGTCAGGGGACATCCCTCGGTGCCGCAGGTGGCTGCGAACTTACGGAACTTGTACATGCGAAAGGGCTGCCCGCCCTTTCCCAGGCGGGCCTGGGAAAACAGGATCGGCCGACCGCCCTCCAGCCAGATGGCGCAGGCAATGACCAGCATGGGCAAGGCCAGGACCAGGGCGGCTGCAGATGCGACGATGATGTCGAAGGCGCGACTCGCAACCGCGTTCATATCGACGCCCGCCGCAGAATGCCCGACACGGATCTGACGGGGCATCATGCGACGGCCTTGACGACGGTTTCGGCCTGCACGGCACGCGCCAATGTGTCCACGACCAGTTCGACCGTTTCGGCTTCCATCCGCGGGTGGAGCGGCAAGGTCAGCTCGCGCAGCGCGAAGTCTTCGGTCCGCGGCAGTTGCACACCGGGGCAGAGCTCACGGTAAAGCGTCATGAGATGAACCGGAGGGTAGTGTATCGTCGTCTGAATGCCGTTCTCCCGCAGGTGATCGATGACCTCCTGCCGCACCACACCGGCCGGCAAGACAACCGGCATGATGTGGAACGTGGATAGCCGCGGCTGCTGGAAAGGTACCGTAACGGACGGGCAGCGTTCGGCGATGAGCTGCCGGTAATCGGCCACCAGGCGGCTCCTGACCTCGTTCCAGCCCGGCAGCTTCCGCAGCTGGACAAGACCGATGGCGGCCCGCATCTCGTCCATGCGGTAGTTGAAGCCAAGCATGGTGACATCATAGGTCGGCGTGCGCGCGTTCAGGCGCTGGCGCGTTCCGCTGGTCATGCCGTGCCCCCGCGCCTGCCGGATCGTCTCGAGCAGGGCGGAATCGCGGGCGATGATCGCGCCGCCCTCGGCGGTGGTCATGTTCTTGTTGCCGTAGAAGCTGAACGCGGCAGCTTCGCCGAAGGTCCCGACCTGCCTCAACCCGGGCGCATGTGCAGCATCCTCGATCACCAGCAGCCCTTTCCGGCGAGCGAAGTCCCGCCAGGCCTCGCGATCGGCGAGATAGCCGGCGAAATGAACGAGAATGACGGCCTTGGTCCGCGCGGTGCAGCGGGCCTCGGCGTCGGCCAGCGACATCAGCGGAACATCCGCCGACTCGATATCGACGAAGATGGGCGTCGCGCCGACATAGACCACGCAATTGGCGGTGGCGACGAAGGTCAGGGCGGGAACCAGGACCTCGTCGCCTGGCCCCAGTCCCAGGGCATGCAGAATGAGGTGGAGGGCCGCCGTACAGGAATTGACCGCGACGGAATCCTCGACGCCATGGACTTCGGCGAAGGCCTGCTCGAAAGCTCTGACCCGGTCCCCCATGGTCAGCCAGCCACTGTCGATGACCTCTGCAAGGGCAGTCTTCTCTTCGGGGCCCAGGATGGGCTCGGCAACCAGCAACATGGAAGGCTCCATCACGCGTGGCGGACAAGTCGCCGGCGCCGAGCGGCGCCGGCCAGACCGGCGTCGTCAGGCCGCGACAGGGTGCTCGATCACAACCGACTGCTCGTCCCAGGCGACGTCCTGCGCCTTGTGGAAGTCGTCGACGCGACCGATGTCGAGCCACACACCCTCGTGCTTGAAGACGTGCACGGGCGTGCCAGTTTCCAGCATCTGGAACATCAGGTCGTCGAACCCGAAGGGCACTCCCGACGGAATGAACTCGAACACTGAGGGATCCATGCAGTACAGGCCCATGCTCACCAGATGCGGCAGCGCCGGCTTTTCCCGGAAGGTCTTGACCTCGCCATCAACCTCGTCGATCACGCCGAAATCCATCTTGATCGTGCGAGTGGTCGTCGCGATGGTCACCGGGCCCGGATGGTGCCGATGGAAGCTGGCAAACTGGCTGAGGCTGATATCGGTAAGCACGTCGCCGTTGAGCACGAGGAACGTGCTGTCGAGCTGGTCCCGCAGCAGCGAAAGTGGGCCGATCGTACCGAGCGGCTCGACTTCCTGGGTATAGGTGATCTTCATGTTCCACTGCGCGCCGTCTCCGCAGAAACTGCGAATGAGATGGCCGAGATATCCGGTCGTGACGAAAACCTCCTGGATTCCGTTCCGGCGGAGCCATTTGAGCAGCAGCTCCAGGACCGGCCTCGATCCGATCGGCATTAGCGGCTTCGGCAGGACCGAAGTATAGGGGCGCAGACGGGTGCCCTTGCCGCCGCATTGGATCACAGCCTTCATCCGAGCCTCCTATAAGTGGTCTGCGGCCACGTGCCGCTCCGGCTTGCTACGTGTGGCGCCGGGCATGACAGCGGTGGAGCGGTGTCGGAGTGCCTGACACGTCACGGCACAAGGCACCGGTTGGATCACCACGCACATAGTTCACCCGGTCATCTGGGAGAGGATGCTATGAGCGCCGTAACCCACTGTCTTCGTTCGTTTGCATGATGGAGGCGGGGCATGCCGCCATCGGCTCTTCTGCCTCCGGGCCCGGCGTCGCGTATTTCCCGCGATAGCCTTCACTCCCGGCCGGCGCGCCCCCCCGATCCCGCCTCTCCTGGAGAAGCCGGCTGGCCGGGTCCGGTGCAGGGTCCAGGCGGCCCCTTCGACGAGAGGATTCCCGATGCCGCGTGTCTCTGGTCCCTCTTCAGCGACCAGGCTGCGCGACACGGGCTGCGGGAGCCCGCTGACCGCGGCCTGCACAGCGGCTGCCCTCGCCCTGCACAATCCACCTGGCGCTGAGTGATATCCTGGCTCTCACGGGCGACAGCCCCTGCCGCAGGGCCGATGATCGCGGTCGCCTCCGCCGTTGGCGGCAACTCGAGTCACCCCAGCCAATGCCTGCCCCCCGCCCCGACGCCGGATCAAAAGAATCGGCCGGTGAAATGGATTCCGGCTCTCGGGAAAGCTGGGTCATCGGACCGGAAACGGGGTCCGGTCCGATGCTCTAATGGGAGAGCGCCGCATAGCCGCGTGCTGCGGGCTCTTCCGCAACGGCTCGCGATGGGCGCATCCTGGCGAGAATTGCGGCGCTGATCCGATCGATCGACAGATTGCGGCTCGGGGCATCAATGCTGCTGACTCGGATCATGGGGAGCCCGCGCGCACCGACCAGGCCGGAGATCAGGTCGACATGGTCCACGTGGTCCAGGCTGCCTTGCAGGTCGATCTCGAGGTAGCGCTGAAGCGGGCCGATCCTCTGTCGACGATCCCGAAGGCGCGCCTCCAGGAGGGGGCGTGGCGCTTCGAAGCGGATGAGCAGGTCCGGCTTCGGCACGCAGTCGAGCGCGCGTCCGACAGGGTCGCGCTCGACTATGCCGCTGAGCAGAACGAGCGAGGCCACCGCCTGGACCATGCCCTGATCGAAGATCGTGATCGCATCCGAGGATTGCGCCGCAGTCCATTCGCGATGGAGCAGTGCCAGGTGCCAATGCAGGCGAACGCCCCATAGCCGATCCTTCGGTGGCAGTATCCTGAAGAGATCCGCGACGCCGCCGGCCGAACCGGCGGAGTTGAGCAACCGGGCGCTGGCCAGGCATTTGAGGATAATGCGTCTCAGCGGGTGAGCCCTCACGCCGATCAGGGGGGTCACGACATAGCCGAGACCGCGCAGATGGGCGGTCAGGGCGGACGCCATCGTCGTCTTTCCCGCCCCGGACGGMCCGAACATCTCGAGGATCATTACAAGCCTCTTCCTCTTGCCTTGACGCTCAGAGCCGCGTCCTGACCTCGGAAAATTAGGCCGAACAGAGAGATGTTGATCTCCATGTCCAGAAAACCGCCATGGGAGTCTGGTCTATCCAAATCGAAGAGGCCTTATATCCACTCCCTAAACAATATCCCATCTCTCTCTATCGTCTTTCGGATATTGGATTCCGCCACTACTTTGATTTCTCTCTCGAGACGTTTCATGTAAATGGAATGGAACTCTATATATGCCGCGTATAATTCTCTATGAGCTCCTGTATTTATCATATCGAATAGTATTTCGTATTCCGCACCTTCGACATCGAGCTTGAGAACGACGACATCATACAGCATTTTCTTTGCCATGATGAGGTTCGACAGCGAGAATGTCTCTACGACGTCAGAATCTGCATCCCCCGCGGCATACAGGCTGCTATTGTGCTCGGGAACGATCGATCGCCCTTCATAGGTAGGTTGGCGTCGATCCGACGGAGGCCCAAACAACTTGGTGAAGCCCTCCCGGACGCTCGCCGCCTTACCGATGATCTCGATATTCGCACTCGAACTCGCCTGGAGCGCCTGAAGATATGGCAGACAACTCTTGTTGGGCTCTATCATGATGAAATCAAAATATTCTTCGGTATAGTACCGACTGAATACGCTATATCCCTGCCCAACGTTTGATCCGCAATCGATGAAAAGCCCTCGCCCGCAAGAGCTGCTCTTTATCTTGGCGATAGCGCGCTTGGCGTCCGCTGACACGGCGATCCGCACGCGCATTGATCGGACTGGCGCGCTCAGCGATAGAGCGGACAACTCCAGAAAGCGGAGTGCACCCTCGTCCTGCAAGACGTCGGCTGACTGCTGAAGCTTGGCCGAGAGTCTGGCACTGAGACGTCCGGCTGCTCCCATTGCGGCGTTAGTCATTCCTACCTCCATGACCGCAATACGCCTTGAGCGATGTGCGGCCTCACCTGCCACGCGCCCGGCCCATTCCTATCCAAGCATCCCAACCACCCTGATCGACGGAACGTCGCTCCATGCGTCTCGTCGAGCCCCGGCGCCAATCGACTTCTGCCTGTGGCCCGAGCACATCATGGCTGCACAGTCTCGCGAAGCAGCGGGTCAGGCCGTCAGAGGACACTATGGAGACGCCTTGTGAGCGTCATCGTCCATTCGAAGGATACTGCGGACGCCCCCCGCGAAGGACCGTCAGAAATGCCATCGGATCGCTGGCGAGATCACGCCTTCGCCAGCTATCCGCCTGGAACGCCATCGCCCCCGTCAGACCACTCCGGCGTCGGAGCAAGACAGGCAACAGGCTGGCGCGCGCGTGAAAGCCTGCGGTTGCGACAGACGTCCCTGTTTGCCGCATCAGACCGGCGCATCCGCAAGGGCGTAGCGGACGGTTTCTCACCTGTCCTTGCGATGTGAGGAGAAGCGATGCAGAGCTTCCGTTCGCCGAGCTGCCCGCATCGCCGCAATGTCTTGGCTCCGCCACAGCAACCGATGTCACCAGCCCAAGTCAAATCACCAATCCGCCTCGCCGAACGTGCTACTTCGAAACCCGATATCGCTTCGACCACGCTCGGCGCAGGACGAGACCAGCCGCCAGCCCGATCATGCTGCCGACAATACTGCACGCCGCATCGACGACTCGTGGCGTGCGGCCCGGAATCCAAAATTGGGCCAGTTCGAACCCGACGGCGCCAATGATCAGCAAGGCGGCAGACAAGGGGGCGCCCTTGCGCCCGTAGACCACCGCGAAAATTCCGCCCGTGATCGCATAGGCGAACACGTGCTCCAGCTCGGGTGGCGCCCGGGTTCTGAACTCGATGCTTCCGGGCAGGATCGAGGCAATGCCGACGAGGGAGAAGGCGCACCAGGCGACAGCCCGCCAGTGCTTCCAGCGGACAAGCCTGTCGATACCGGCGCTGCGTTGCTCCGGGTCGAGGCGGCGCGCCGAAGCAAGCCCGCTCCTCACGGCAGGACCGCGACACGGGCAAGCAGCGTGACCAGCTCCGCCTGGCGCCTGGTCTGCGTCTTGGCGAAGACCGAGGCCAGCTGGGAGCGAATGGTGGTTCGGCTGAGACGCCGACTGCGGGCGACATCCGCCGGCACATCGCCGCGCGCCATTTGAATCGCCAGGCGCGTCTCGGCCATGGTCAGGCCAAACATGCGCTGAAGCATGAAGGGATTGGGCTCCAGATGAGCATCAAGATCGAGAAGCATCACTACGCTGGTGCCGTCCGGCATGTCGTCCGCGACCTGATTGAGAACGAGAGGCGCATCGTCCTTGTCCGAAATGACGATCCAGGTCAGCGGGCCGAGTGACGGGCGGTTCGGCGCGCGCGCGATCAATCGCTTGAAGGCGCTCGTCAGTTGGTCGAGGCCTTGAACCGAGCCCGCCTCACGGCCAAGGATCAGCCGGGCCGTGGCGTTGGCTTCGACGATCTTCCGGCGGTCCTCGAGGACAAGATAGCCGCAGCCGATGCGGTCGAGCATGCTCAGAGCCACGGTGCCGCGATAATTGCTTGGGGGCGCTACGCCCGCCCCGCCCTCTTCCTGGTCGAGAACTGGGGACGCGCAAAGAGGCCCGACGAGGCCGGCATTCAAGGGCATCGCATGACGGACGGACGCACCCAGGGGCGCCGGCGCTTCGACAGATCCGCTGACCAAAGACATATCGGCACTCTCCTCGATGTTCCGCATTCCGGACCAGAGACCATCCGCTTAACCTCGCCCCGCAAACCATGTCGGTTGAGATGACGCAGCTACTCACAGCGCACGTAAACTTAATCGCTGCAAGATATCGCGCACAAGGAGCGGAAGTTACTACATATTATACTCAAATTACCTTTGATTATATCGTCAGTATGGAAAATTATCTTATATATTCATACGCTCCGGATACATTACTATAGAACAATATCGGAACCATGAGGGAACAATATCAGAAAACCCCCGAGCGAAAACGCATTCAAAGGAGCCAGTCTGCCTACACCCAAAGGTTAAGGTCCCGCCCCCCCGAAAGGCCATACCGGCCGGCCTGCATACACCGGCCGCTGTCCCCGGCAAGGAAGGGCTACCCAAATTGGACGAACGGGCCGCGGCGGGGCAGCAGGCGGGCTGATGCCAGCGTGACACGGAATGCTCACGGTCCCCCGTGGGTAGAAGTAATCGTCGCCATGCGCGCATGGAGATAGAGCCCCTGGAAGTGGCCGCCCTCGACAGACTCGAGCCCCGGGGGCTCGCCCTCCATTCGGACAGGCTCGCTCCGAGGCCGTTTCGAGATCAAACACGGCGGCTGCACGCACAAATTCGTGACGACCTGAAGATGCGTCGGGAGACTACATGTTCTCTCCGGTCCCTGCACAGTTGGCCGGCTGTCTGGTTTTCGCGCCACGGCCGCTACCGCGACGCCTCTTCCGGCGGCCCCGCCCCAATGCTGGCATCCTACGCCTGCCAGCACGTGAATCCGCTGTCAGCCGGGCCGAGCCGGCCTCTTCCACGCAAACCATAGCGTGAGGCAGAAGCTGTCGGCTTCAAGGCGAACACCCTGCCGCCTCTGAAGCGATGAGGCCGGCGATCGCCGGATTCTTCCCCCGACCATGCGGAAACGCACCGATGCCGGCGCCMTACGCCATTTACGTCCGGTTCCGATCCGTCATCCAAATGAATGAGGACAGTGCAGAGCCTGCTCCATACCGTGATTTCCTACCGGATACGGTCCTGTGGGGCAGGAACGCGCCGGAAAAGGTCATCAGGCCGAGCGCTTGCACTCAGGGGTCAGGCCCCCCGCAGTCCCAGCTCCTGGCAGGAGGAGTCAAAATGGTTCCGCATGTGCTTTGCGTGGGAGGGGAGGACCATTCGCTGCGCATCCCGTTCCTCGCAGCCTTGCAGGACCGCGGCTTTCGGATAACGGCAGCCTCGACCACAGACGGGGCCGCCTTCTTGCAAGCCGGCCTGGCTCATCGGCGTTATCAATTCGACCGGTTCGACAGTCGCGGCGCCGATCTCGCTGCCATCCGCCAGCTCGCGAAGATGATCGCGGATATCGGCCCAGACATTGTCCAAAGCTTCGATACGAAGCCCAATCTGCTGGCACCCCTCGCGGTCCGGGGCAAGGTCGCCGTGGTGCGAACCATCAATGGGATGGGTTGGGTATTCTCGTCCGAGACGGCCCGCGCGCTCGCCCTCCGGTCGGTCTACTGCGCCTTGCAATGGCTCGCCTCCCGCTGGACCGCGGCTACGGTTTTCCAGAACCGCGACGACAAGGCCTATTTCGAGAGTCACAGGCTGGTTCGGGGGGACCGCGCTCATCTGATCCGCGGATCGGGCATCGACATTGCCGCCTTCGATCGATCGCACGCCCGTGGCCCCGTCACTGCGGCGCTAAGGGAACAGCTCGGCCTCGGGACGGACGAGATCGTCATCACGGTCAGCAGGCTGACGCAACAGAAGGGAATTCCGACGCTACTGGAGGCTGCTTCGCTGGTCAGGAAGGTGCGCCCGGGTGTGCGCTTCCTGCTCGTCGGTCCACGAGAAAGTGAAGGGCCCTTCGCAGTCGCTCAGGACGAGATCGACCGGCAGGCGCCCCATGTGATGGCGCTGGGCGCGAGGAAAGACGTGCCGGCCCTGCTCGGCCTTGCAGATCTGTTCGTCCTGCCGACGGAATATCGGGAGGGGATCCCGCGCGTGCTGCTGGAGGCCGGCCTTGCGGGCTTGCCGATCGTCACGACCGACATGCCCGGCTGCAGCGATGTGGTCACGCATCACTGGAACGGCCTCCTCGTGCCACCGCGCGACCCGGGCGCTCTCGCCAGCAGCATCCTCGAGCTCCTCGAAGACCGGCGCAGAGCGCTTGAAATGGGTGGTCGATCCGTAGCGCTGGTTCGACGCGAATTCGGGCTCTCGACGATCGTCGGACATTACACGGAGCTTTATCGGCAGGTTCTGTCGGAACAGGGTGGTACGGACAAGGCTGCGGGCAGGTCGCGATCGCCGATTCTGGAGGGCGCCGGCGCGCTCCGCGGTGTCGGAGAAGGGGAATGATCCGAAATGCGCTCCTCGGAGCGGGGCTCGTGCTGTCTTCCGCATCGCAGCTCCGCCTGCCCGGCCTGCCGATCGGCCTAGGCGAGCTCTGCCTTGCGCTCTGGATCGCCCTGTCGGCGACCCGATTTCTGGCCGGGTACCCGATGGCGGCCAGTTCAGCCTTGACCCGACTGAGCGCATTCTGGGCCGTGTTCGCGCTCACCTTGAGCATAGGCGCGTGCATCGGACTTCTCTTCGATCCGCTGACCGACGTCGGCGCCATGGTGCATGACTCCACCGCCTATCTGCTCATGGCCTGTGTGACGATATTGTCCATGGCCGAACCAGACAGTGACAACCGCCTGCGGCAGACCGCCTGGTTCGTCATCGTCTTCGGCAATATCGGCCTCGCGCTGCAGATTGCCATCGGCTGGGGGCTGCTCCCTCAGGGTTCGCTCGATCCATGGTACTGGGACCGCTTTCGCGGCTGGTCCGAGAACCCCAACCAGGCTGCGCTCTATTGCGCCGTGTTTGGTCCGCTCGCGCTCCATCTGGCGATGAGCGCGGAGACGGGCTTCGGCCGCGTCTCCGGCTTTGCTTTGGCGGTCCTGCCCGTGGTCTTCGGGCGATTGACGAAGAGCGACGCCTTCTTGGGCGCCACGGTCATCTCGAGCACGTTCCTGATCGGGTTGCGGCTGCGAACCTGGCTGGCCATGCCAGGATACAGCATGCGTTACATCGCAGCCGTCCTCTTCATCCTGGCGGCCCCGCCCACCACGATCGCGCTGTTGCCCTACGGCATCGCCGCTGCCGATGAGGCGGAGGATTTCGCCAAAAGCCTGGCCAAGGACAAAGGCGGGGACGGGACCGTAGCCACAGCCAATCTGCGGTTTCTGCTTTGGCAGCAAGCACTGCTGAAAGGGTTGGGGTCGGCCTCCCTGGGCCTCGGTCCGGGGCCGCATTCCGAACGCCCCACGGGTCCTAACCCGCAGAACCTGCCCGGCCCGTTCGAGGCGCACAGCACGCCCCTGGACCTGTACACCCAAGGAGGCGTGCTTGGCCTCGCCACTCTGGCGTGGCTCGTCGGCAGTACCCTCTTGCTCACGCTGCACGCCCGGTTCGATGCCCTCTCGGCACTGATCTGCTCTGTGGCGGTGTTCAGCATCAGCCACTTCATTCTTCGCCACCCGATCTTCTGGTTCGCCCTCGCCCTGTGCTTGGCCGAGGGCTGCACGCGAAGGCCGACGGTGTCCGCTCACTACGGGAGATGACAGGATGTGCGGGATTGCGGGTATCATTCTGCCCCCCGACGCTGCGGACCCCGGGTTACTGGGTGCGATCAAGCCGATGACGGCTTCCATTCGCCATCGTGGGCCGGACAGCGACGGGTTTTGGAGTGACCGTGAGGCAGGCGTCGCACTGGGTCATCGACGCCTCGCAATCGTCGACCTGACCGAGGGCGGCCACCAGCCGATGCTTTCCCACAGCGGACGGCTGGTCATGACCTTCAACGGCGAGGTCTACAATTTCCATACCCTGCGCCGCGAACTCGAAGATCTCGGGCATAGCTTCCGTGGTGGCAGCGACACCGAGGTGATGCTCGGCGCGATCGAAAGCTGGGGTCTGGAGAGGGCGCTCCAGCGCTTCACCGGCATGTTCGCACTCGGCCTCTGGGACCGAAGGGCGCGTGTTCTCCATCTGGTCCGAGATCGGATGGGGAAGAAGCCACTCTACATCGCGCGCATCGGACGTGCCCTTGTGTTTGCCTCCGAGCTGAAGGCAATTCGCACCTTTCCGGGCTTTCAAGCCCGGATCGATCGAGAGGCTGTGGCCGCCATGCTGGCGCGCGGCACGATGCCGGATCGGTGCTGCATCTGGCACGATGTGTTCAAGCTGCCCCCTGGAGCCATGCTGTCGGTGAGCGCCGACGAGATCGCCGACGCTCCCGACACAGCAACTCTCAAGTCGAGGATCCACCAATGGTGGTCCCTGGCTGCCGTGGCCGAAGAGGGGCGGAAGAATCCGTTCGTTTCCGACGATGTCGCACTGGTCGCGGAGCTTGACGAACTGCTTCGTCTCGCCGTGCGCGAGCGGATGGTCGCCGACGTTCCGCTCGGCGCATTCCTCTCCGGAGGAATCGACAGCTCGACCGTCGTCGCGCTGATGCAGGCCCAGTCCGACAGGCCGGTGCGCACGTTCACGATTGCATTTCGCGAACGAGGCTATGACGAGTCGGTCGAGGCCGGGCGTATCGCCCGGCACCTCGGGACAGATCATACGGAGCTGCATCTGACGCCAGCGGAGGCTCGCGAGGTCATCCCCGAATTGCCACGCATCTGGGACGAGCCATTCGCCGACTGGTCGCAAATCCCGACCCTGCTCGTCTCCCGTCTCGCTCGCACTGATGTGACCGTGGCTCTGTCGGGCGATGGTGGCGATGAATGCTTTGCCGGCTACTCCAGGCATTTTCTTGCGGTGCGGCTGGCTTCCCTGCTTGGCCTGCCCCCCATTCTCCGCCGCACCGCTGCAGATTTCCTGGTTCACCTGGCGAATGGCGCCAGCGAGGAATTCGTCAATCGGCTGCCGGTGCCGGACCGGCTGAGGCGTTCGCTGCGCGGCGACCGCCTGAGGCGTCTTTCCGATCTCTTCGCCGCGAACGGAGACCAGGAAATCTACCGGCGGCTGACACGTGTCTCGGAGCTAACCCTGGCGCGCGACGCCGAAGCTGCCGAGCCCGATGCTCCCGTCCTCGACGATCTGGTGTCGCAACTGATCTTTCGGGACATGACTGGATATCTGACGAGCGACATTCTGGTGAAGCTCGACCGGGCAAGCATGGCGACGAGCCTGGAAGCCCGCTGTCCGCTTTTGGATCATCGCGTTGTCGAATTCGCCTGGCGCCTGCCGACAGCGGTCAAGGTCCGCCACGGCCAGGGCAAGTGGATCTTGCGACAGGTTCTTGCGCGCTACTTGCCCCGGCACCTGTTCGAACGCCCCAAGCAGGGCTTCGACGTGCCTGTCGGTGCCTGGCTGAAGGGGCCGCTACGGGCCTGGGCGGCCGACCTGCTGACCGAATCGCGGCTGCGGCGCCACGATCTTCTCGACGTGGCGGCGGTCCAGGCGTGCTGGGCGGAGCATCTGAGCGGCCGCCGCGACCATTCGCTTGCGCTTTGGGCTGTGCTGATGCTCCAGGCCTGGCTCGACGAGGGCGCAGGTCCGCCGGCCACCACACCGGTCGGTGAATTCGACCTCGCATTGCAGGGGAGCTGACGATGGAAGCGTTGACCGGCAAGGGCCAGCGGTTCATCGCGACGGCACGACCTTCGGATCTGCCGCCACTCGAACCGACGACGCGGATAACCAGACCGATCATTGGATCGGCGCCAGGGCCGCTGCCATTCCAGCGGATCGTCCACGCGCTGTCGAGGCGGCGGGGTTTGATCCTTGCAATGATGCTCCTCGGCGGCGGAGGGGTCGCGATCGTTGGCCTGATCATGTCGCCCACCTATACGGCAACGACGCAAATCGTGGTCGATCGAGCCTCGGAAGGGTCGAGTGGCACATCCCAGGCCTCCCAAGCCATCGACGATGCGGCGATCGACACGCACTTGGCCGTGCTTTCGTCCGATGCGCATCTGCGACGGGTCGCTTCCGCGCTCCTTCTTGCCCATGAGGAAGTGGTGGCGGCAGGGAAGCAACCGGACTCCTGGCTGCACCGTGTCCAGGATGGGCTCGGTGCCGCTTGGTCGTTTCTCACGCAGCCGTTTCGGCGTAGCGCTGACAGCCACTCCCCTGACAGTAACGAAAGCGCGCTGGCCCAGCAGTTGAAGCGCTCCGTAAAGATCGGCCAAGAGCGACGTTCGAGAGTCTTGTCAGTTGTTGCAACGGATTCCGATCCGGGACGTGCAGCCGAGATCGCGAACACCGTCGCGAATGTCTACATCGAGGATATTGCGCAACGAAAGCGCACCGACGCGGAGCAGCTTGTGGTCTGGCTCGCCAAGCGCGTTCCCGAAATGAGGCTGGAGGTGGCGCGTGCCGAAGAGGAGCTGCAGGCCTACCGCTTGCTCCATGGCGCAGCGGTCGATGGCACCCCTGATGTAACCGGCCAGCAGATCGCACAGCTGGCCCGGCAATTGGCCCTGGCCAAGTCCGATTTCGCCGCGACGCAACAACGGCTGAACCGGTTCAACGACTTGCGCCAGCGCGGCGCACCCACCTCCGCCCTTGCGGATGCACTGGGATCAGCGAGCCTGGCCGAGTTCGCCCACAACGAAGCAGCACCAGCGACAGTCGGTCAGGAGCCTCAGCCGGAGCCGCGCCGGAAAGCGGACCGTGCGACAGAGCAGGCGATCGATCAGGCGTTCAGCCAGGTAGAGACCGACGGTCGCATTCTCCAGGCTCAGGCCAGATCAATCGAGGAGCGGCTGCAGTCCCTGAAGGCGGCGGCGACCGAAACCGCGGCCAGCATGTCCGGTTTGCGGGCTCTCGAGCGTCAGGCGGCCGCAGTGGCCCAGCTCTATGATGCCCTTCTGAGCCGTCAGCAGCAGGCAAACGAACAGGTCCAGCTCATTCAGCCGGACGTCCGGGTCATGGCGTCGGCGTGGCCGCCGGAAAGGCCAAGTTCGATTCACCCGGCCTTCCTCATTCCGCCTGGCGTGATGGTCTTCGGCATCATGGGCGTGCTGCTTGCGCTCGGCATCGACAGACTTGATCACACTCTTCGCAGCACGGATGAAGCCGCCGAAGCTCTGGCCGTTCCTTGCCTCGGGCAGGTCCCGCGGGTCACGCTCCGGCACGCAAAGCGGATCGAGGATCTGCTGCGGCAGCAGCCTCAATCAGTCTATGCGCGGTCAATCCGCTCATTGCTGATCTCCGTGTTGCCAAGGGGCTCCGGCAGCTTCGCGTCGAAGATCATCCTTGTCAGCTCCGCCCTTCCGGGCGAAGGCAAGACCACGGTCGCGCGGAGCCTTGTCCTCTCGGCGGCGCGCCTTCGACTGCGCGTGCTCCTGATCGACCTCGGCGAGCCAAGCGGGCTCCCTGAACGGGACATCGTGACGATGGCGCGCGCGGCCGCCCCCGGCGTCGATCTCGTCGACGTCCTGAGCCGCGGCCGACCGATCGCCGATGCGGTGGAGCACCTTCCTGAGCTTGGGGTCGACTACATTCCGCCGCCTCGACTCGATGGCAACCTGCTTCATTTCCTCGCAAACCCGCAAGTTCCGCACTGGCTTGATCAGTTCCGCGAGACCTACGACTTCATCGTGATCGAYGGGCCCGCAGCGGTCGATCGGCTGGAAGCGAGTTTTCTGGCGGGCTGGGCCGACCAGATACTGCTCGTGGTGCGCTGGGCACAGACCGGCCGGGAAATGGCGCAGAGTGCGCTACGGCTGGTCGGCGGCGCTCCGGGGCCCGACGCCGATGGCGCTCCCCGAGTGGCGTCGGTGCTGACCTGGGTCGATACCGAGCACGATGCCGGCTTCCATTTCAAAGACATCCGCAGCTTCATGAGCTGGCGTCGGTCATGATCGATTACAGTCACAACGCTGGGTATTGATCTGATGTTGACAGGTTACGCCACCGCCACCCGGCTGGCCCGCAGCGATAATGCGCCGACAGCGACCGCTCTATCTGAGCCCGCGGCCGCGCCCTCAAGCGGCGAAACCGGTTCGAAGGGCAGCAGTGACCTCGCTCACCGGCTCTCATCCGGGAGCGTTTGGGCTCTGGTCGTCTATGTCGGCGGCGCAGGGCTTACGAGCGTTGCTCAGTTCGAGATCGCCCGGCTGGTCGGCCTTTCCAGCTATGGCACATATTCCTACGCCTTTGCCTGGGTCAGCCTCCTGGCCTACAGCGCGACCCTCGGCTTCAATGTTGCCCTGCTTCGGTTCGTGCCGGCCTATGGTGCGAAGGGGGAGTGGTCTCTGGCGCGTGGTGTGATTCAGTTTGCCGTGGGCTGGACCCTCGTGGCAGCCATCGTTCTCGCCGGAATCGGCACCGGAATCGTGGCCGTTTCCTCCGCTCGCCCGCACTCGGAGCTCAGCATCAGCCTGCTGATCGGAATGGCCACAGTCCCGCTGGTCACGATGTATCTGATCGGTGCGACGCTGCTACGCGCTTTCGGCGGAATCGTTTCGGCTCTTTTGCCGGAACGCATCGTCCGTGACGGCCTCTTGCTCGTGCTTGTCGTCCTGGCCGCCACCGCAGCTTCATGGCGGCTGGACGCAGCGCTCGTCATGGCTGCACTGTTGATCAGCTCGGCGGTCACGGTGGGCGTTGTCTGCGTGATCATGCGCCAGCTCTGGCCCCTTGCTCTGCGAGGCGTGAGCTCGGCCTACGCTCCGCGCTATTGGTTGACCGCCGTCTTTCCCATCATGATCATGACGGCCGTCGACACCCTGATGAACCGCACGGGGGTGATGCTGCTCGGCTGGACCGGCAACATCCGGGATGCTGGTACGTTTGCGGTCGGTTTCAATGTGGCGATGCTGCTCCTGTTGCCGCGCGTCGCCGTGAGCACCGTATTTGCCCCCACGATCGCGGACCTTCACGCGCGCGGGGACCGGCTGGGCCTGCAGGCGCTGTTCGCGCGCGCCAGCGTGTTGTCCTTCGTCGGGGCGGTCATGCTGGCTGTGCCGCTTCTGGTGGTGCTCGAGCCGGGGCTACGATGGTTTGGCAAGGATTTCGTCGCCGCAGTTCATGTTGCTCAGATCCTGATGATCGGTCAGGTCTTTGCCGCGGCGGCCGGCCCGCATCAGAACCTCCTGACCATGACCGGTCATGAGCGCGCCGCCGCGGTCATCATGGTTGCGAGCGCCGCCGCGAACGTCGCAGCCTGCGCCATAGGAATCGCGCTCTACGGCGCAATCGGCGCGGCAGTGGCCACCACGGCGACCATGGTGCTCTGGAATGTCGCGACCGGCATTTGTGTCTATAGGCGTCTCGATCTCATTCCAGGGCTCGCCGTTGCAATGCGCGCGAGGCGAAACAAGCCGGTACACCCGCTGAAGCTGACCCACGAATAGCAGGCGCACCGTGGTGGCGCGTGAGAGACAGCGCCAGAAACCTCCGAGCTGGCGCGCGCGATACACCCCCAATGATCCAGCCGGATCTCCTTCGCAAGCGACACCCGATCGAGTCCGCCCGTATCAATCATCAGAAATCCATGCCGCCCGGCATCGCCTGCGGCGCTTCCTTCTTCGGCTGCTCGGCAATGATCGCCTCGGTCATGATCAGCAGCGAGGCGATCGACGCCGCATCCTGAAGGGCGGTCCGCACCACCTTGGCCGGATCGATCACCCCATTCGCCACAAGATCCTGATACTCCCCTGTCGCGGCATTGTAGCCCTGGTTGTAGTCATCCTTCTCGATCAGCTTGCCGACGATGACCGCACCGTCGGCGCCGGCGTTTTCGACGATCTGTCGGGCCGGAGCCTGCAGCGCGCGGCGCACGATCTCGACGCCGGTTCTCTGGTCGGCATTGGCGGGCTTGACGGCGGCAAGGGCCTTCATCGCCCTCAGCAGCGCCACGCCGCCCCCCGGCAGGATGCCTTCCTCGACCGCCGCGCGGGTCGCGTGCATGGCATCGTCGACACGATCCTTCTTCTCCTTGACCTCGATCTCGGTCGCGCCGCCGACGCGGATGACCGCAACGCCACCGGCGAGCTTGGCCAGACGCTCCTGGAGCTTCTCACGATCGTAGTCCGAGCTGGTCTCCTCGATCTGCGCCTTGATCTGTGCCACGCGAGCGCCGATCTCCTTCTTCCTGCCGGCACCGTCAACGATTGTGGTGCTTTCCTTCTCGATCATGACTTTCTTGGCGCTGCCGAGCATTTGGAGCGTGACGGTCTCGAGCTTGATGCCGAGATCATCGGAAATGGCGGTTCCGCCAGTGAGGATCGCAATATCCTCCAGCATGGCCTTGCGGCGATCGCCGAAGCCCGGAGCCTTGACGGCCGCGACCTTGAGGCCACCCCGCAGCTTGTTGACCACGAGCGTGGCGAGAGCCTCCCCTTCCACGTCCTCGGCGATGATCAGCAGCGGCCTGCCGGTTTGCACCACCGCCTCGAGCAGCGGCAACATGGCCTGGAGCGAGGAGAGTTTCTTCTCGTGGATCAGGATATAGGCGTCTTCGAGCTCGGCCCGCATCTTCTCCGCATCTGTGATGAAATAGGGTGAAATATAGCCACGATCGAACCGCATGCCCTCGACCACATCGAGCTCGATCTCGAGCGATTTTGCCTCCTCGACCGTGATGACACCCTCGTTGCCGACCTTCTTCATGGCCGCGGCGATCATCGCCCCGATCTTGGTGTCGCCATTGGCCGAGATGGTGCCGATCTGAGCGATCTCGCTATTGGCCGTGACCGTCTTGGCCCTCTTCTTGAAATCTGCCACCGCAGCCTCGACCGCCATGTCGATGCCGCGCTTCAGATCCATCGGGTTCATGCCAGCGGCGACGGCCTTGGCTCCCTCACGGACGATGGCGTGGGCCAATACAGTTGCCGTCGTGGTGCCGTCGCCGGCGGCGTCATGCTGTTTTGAAGCGACCTCGCGCACCATCCTTGCGCCCATGTTCTCGAACTTGTCGGCAAGTTCGATCTCCCTGGCGACGGCGACGCCATCCTTGGTGATGCGGGGCGCACCGAATGACTTCTCGATCACGACGTTGCGCCCCTTGGGACCAAGCGTGACCTTGACGGCGTTGGCCAGGATTTCGACACCGCGCAGCATCCTCTCGCGGGCATCGGACGAGAACTTCAACTCCTTGGCGGCCATGATCCGGGTCCTCCTCCAGGGGATTTCAACGGTCAGCAGCAGATATGGTCAGGCGGGTTCCTCTCGATCGGGCTGATTATATCGCTCTCCGCGGGGATCAGCAGCACTTCTCGCTCGAACGCGATGCGGGGCGCATCGTGAGAGCGAGCTCGCGAAGCAGCAACGGGTTACGCCGCCCTGCGAGCGGCCGCCTGCCGTGCAATGATCCATGCGCCGCGGATCAATTCGCAGGGTCGCGCTCGGCGATGGTTCGTGGGCCGGGGTCTGGCTCGAACTTGCGACCGCCCGCCGCCGCCTCGACCCTCTGCTGGGTGGACCTGGATACAAGGCGAGACTTCCCGAGGGCAGTAAAATCGCTGGCACTGTGGTTTTGACTGGCGCGCCCCTCAAAGACCAGAACGTCCGAACGCGTAACGACGATATCGCCGCGGCGCAGGGTCGGGTCGTCCAGGTACCAATAGTGATCGGTGGCCGGATCGAGTTTTACGACTGGAGGCGTCGGCCTGGATACGACGGCTTTCCGCTGATGCGAACGACGCGTCGGCCGAACGGTCACATCGAGCGGTTCAGGCCCAGTCGGGTAAACCTGCGGAGGCGGTCTCCCGAACACGGCTCGGGCCAGTTCATCGAAGAACCCGGCAGAGTGAGCGGGTGTCACAAGAACAAAGGTGCTCAGGCCAATGCTGAGCAGCCCGCCAATTCGAGTACTGTTCATGGGGCAAATCCTCGCGACCCGTCTTGCTGGCTAACGCCGCCGACGGCCGGCGGTTCCAACGCGGTGTGGCCCGAAGTCGTCCAAAGCGCAGGCGGGCCGACGGCCACAGCGGCCCGCAGCGACATGATGGGCGGTATCCGGGGGCCCAAGCTTCACGCGGCCGGCGGGATTCTCCTACACCCCTGATGACCGGGAAAAGTGGATTTGCGCGGATAGGATGTAGAATGACGAATGCCCCCATTGCCGTCGTCAATGGCCATTGACCTCAGCTCCGGGATTGCGAGCATCACAAAGCAGGATTTCTTGCTGCGACGCAGCTTGACAGGCGCATTGCTGACGTCGGAGCTTGCCTCCGCACGAAACGGGAAGGCTCTGATTATGCGTCTGTTCGCCGCGTCGCTTGCTACCGAGACGAATACGTTTTCGCCTATCCCGACATCCCGCGCGAATTTCGAGGCATCGGCCTATTTTCCCGCAGGTCAGCATCCCGACCGGGCGACGCATTGCACCGCGCCACTTTACGTGGCGCGCCAGCGGGCAGAGCGAGACGGTTTCACGCTGATCGAAGGTTCCTGCTTCTGGGCCGAGCCCTCGGGAACCTGTGCCCAGGCCGATTACGAGGAGATGMGGGACGAGATCCTCGGCCAACTCAACGCCGCAATGCCGGTCGACGGCGTCCTGCTCGGGCTGCACGGGGCCATGGTCGCGCATGGCTATGACGATTGCGAGGGCGACATTCTGGAACATGTCMGCGCCATCGTCGGCCCGAAGGTGCCGATCGGTGTCGAGCTCGATCCGCATTGCCACCTGACCGAAAAGCGCGTGCGGCTGGCGGACGCCATCATCCTCTACAAGGAATACCCGCATATCGACTTCGTCGAGCGGGCCGAGGAATTGGTCGACATCATCCTTGCGACGATCCGTGGCACGATCAAGCCGGTGATGTCGCTCTATGACTGCCGGATGATCGAGCTGGTGCCGACCACCCGCGAGCCCGGGCGCTCCTTCGTCGACCGGATGAGCGMACTCGAGGGCAAGGACGCCGTGCTTTCGGTCTCGCTCGCTCACGGTTTCCAGCAAGGCGACGTGCCGGAGATCGGCACGCGGGTCCTGGTCGTCACCGACAATGCCAAGGCCGCCGGAGATGCGCTCGCCGCGCGGCTCGGCGAGGAGTTCCGCTCCCTGAAAGGGCAATTCGCTCCGCCGGTGGTCCCGCTCGACGAAGCGCTCGACCGGGCTCTCGGCAGTTCTGCTAACGGCCCGAGCGTGATTGCAGATTCGACCGACAATGCCGGAGGGGGGGCGGCGTCCGACAATACCAACATCATCCACCGCCTGCGCGAACGGGGTATTCGCGATGCGGCGATCGGTCCGGTCTGGGACCCTGTCGCCGTCGAATTCTGCCTGACCGCCGGTGTCGGCGCCACCATCCCGCTGCGCTTCGGCGGCAAGGCCGCCTCGACCTCGGGCAAGCCGGTCGACGGCGACGTCACCGTGCTCGGAGCCATCCGCAACGGCACCCAGAGCTTCGGCACAGCCAAGGTCCCGATCGGCAATGCCGTCGGCATCCGCATCGACGGCATCGACGTCGCGCTCTTATCGCATCGCACGCAGGCGCTGGGGCTCGAGATTTTTACCAGCGTCGGCATCGACCCGACGCAGAAGCGCATCGTCAGCGTCAAGTCGACCAACCATTTCCATGCCGCCTATGGGCCGATCGCCAGTGCGGTGATCTACACCGACGGCGGCGGCCCCTCGCATCTCGACGTGCGCAAATACCCCTATCGCAAGATCGCCCGGCCGCTCTGGCCCCACGACCCGCTGCCGCCCGGCCGCATCGTCGTCTGAGCCTGGCCACGTGGATGGAGACTTGACCGTGATTTGATCACCGAGGGTGGCCAGACGAAGCGAATGCTCGCGGTCATTCAGCATCTCTTGGAGGGAGAGAGACATGACGACCACACGCCGCAGATTCGTCCAGGGCAGTCTCGCCGCTGGAGCACTGACCGCCGCGCCTGCCCGCCTGAGGGCCCAGACCACCCCACCCGTCTCACGCACCGTCCGCGCCGTGCTGCATGGCGATCTTCGCGTCTTCGACCCGGTCTGGACGACCGCGAACATGACCTCCTACCATGCTGCCATGGTCTACGACACGCTGTTTGGGGTCGACGACAAATTCGACGCCAAGCCGCAGATGGTCTCGAAATGGAGCCTTTCGGACGATCGCAAGACCTATAATTTCGAACTCCGTGACGGCTTGCGCTTCACCGACGGCACGCCGGTGACGGCGCGCGACTGCGTCGCCTCGATCCGGCGCTGGGGCGCGCGCGACGGCGGCGGCCAGCACATGATGGCTCGCCTCGCCGATACGCCGATCAAGGACGACAAGACCTTCCAGATCGTGATGAAGGAACCCTACAGCCTGGCTGTCGATTGGCTCGCCAAGGCGGCGACCAATGCCTGCTACATCATGCGCGAGAAGGAAGCGCAGACCGACCCGATGCAGCAGATCCAGACGATCATCGGCTCAGGCCCGTTCGTCATGAACCAAGACGCCGTCGTCCAGGGCCAGCGCTACGTCTACGACAAGAACCCGAACTATGTGCCGCGTTCGGAGCCGGCCGTCTTCACCTCCGGCGGCAAGGTCGTGAATGTCGACCGCGTCGTCTACGAGAACATCGCGGACGAGGCGACGGCGATCGCTGCCATCCGCGCCGGCGAGATCGACATGATCGAGTACCCGAATGTCGATCTGCTGTCCTCGCTGGAGGGCGAGAAAGAGATCAAGCTCGAGGTCCTGAACAAACAGGGCCAGCTCGGCTGGGCTCGCGTCAACTGGCTCCACCCGCCGTTCAACAACGTCAAGGCCCGCCAGGCGATGCTCTACCTGATTCACCCGACCGAGGTGATGAAGGCGACCTTCGGCGACGAGAAATACTTCAAGGGCTGCTCTTCGCTGTTCGGCATGGGCACGCCGATGGAGAACGACGCCAATATCGACTGGTTCAAGGGCGGCCAGAACATCGAGAAGGCCAAGCAGCTCGTCAAGGAATCCGGCTATGACGGCCGCCCCGTCGTCGTGCTGCACGCTACCAACATCGCCTATATGAACAATGCCGCGAACCTGATCGCGCAGTGGATGCGCCAGGCTGGCTTCAACGTGTCGCTGCAGGCCTCGGACTGGGGCGCGGTCATCACGCGGCGTGCCGTCAAGAGCCCCCCGGACCAGGGCGGCTGGAACGTCTTCTTCACCTCGGGTTCGGTCAATGCCTTCGGCAATCCCGTGGCGCTCAGCGGCCATGCCGCCAATGGCGAGAAGGGCTGGTTCGGCTGGCCGACCGACGAGAAGCACGAAGCCTTCCGCGACAAATGGGCGGCCGCCTCGAATGATGCCGAACGCCGGCAGATCGCGCGCGACATGCAGCAGAACGCGTGGGATTTCGTGCCGCACATGTATTACGGGCAATGGTTCCAGCCCGCGGCCCTGCGCAATCTCACCGGGCTGATCGGCATGCCGGAGCTGATCCCGTTCTGGAATGTCAAGAAGGGGTAGCCGCCTCCGCCGGCCGGGCTCCGCCCCGGCCGGCGTCGGACCATTCCGGCGGGCTGGTGGACGGCGCAGCCGGCGCGCGGCGCGACCGGCCTGCTTAGGCTGAAGGAGGACGATCGACCCCATGCTCAGTTACATCGCCCAACGGCTGGCCCAAACCCTGCTGGTGATGACGCTCGTCGGTATCTTCGTCTTCCTGTTGCTGCATTTCTCGGCCGGCGATCCAGCCGCGATCATCGCCGGCGATTACGCGACGCCCCAGCAGATCGTCGCCATCCGTCAGCGGCTCGGGCTCGACGATCCGCTGCTGGTACAATTCTGGCGTTGGGCCGCACGCGTGCTGAGCGGAGATCTCGGGGTTTCGATCTTTTCGAACACGCCAGTCAGCAGGCTGATCCTCCAACGACTGGAGCCGACGCTTTCGCTCGCGCTGCTGACCATGCTCTTCGCCGTCAGCATCGCGGTCAGCCTCGGTGTGATCGCGGCCTGGAGGGTCGGAAGCCTGGTTGACCGTGCCCTGATGGGCTTCTCCGTGCTCGGATTCTCAATGCCGGCCTTCGTCGTGGGCTACGGCCTGATCTACATCTTCGCTATCGAGCTGCGCTGGCTTCCCGTCCAGGGCTACAAGCCGCTCGCCGATGGCGTGGGGCCGTGGCTGCTCCACCTAATCCTGCCGACCGTCACGCTCGGCCTCGCCTATATCGCGCTGATCGCGCGCATGACGCGCGCTTCGATGCTGGAGGTGCTCGAGGAAGACTATATCCGGACGGCAAAGGCCAAAGGTGTCACGACGAAGACGATGCTGATGAAGCATGCGCTCAAGAACGCCGGCGTACCGATCATCACGGTGATCGGCATAGGCGTCGCGCTTCTCATCGGCGGCGTCGTCATCACGGAGACTGTGTTCAACATACCCGGCATCGGACGGCTCGTTGTCGATGCCATCTCGAAGCGTGACTATCCGATCATCCAGGGCGTGATCCTGCTGTTCTCCGGCATCTATGTCCTGGTCAATCTGCTCGTCGATCTCTCCTATTCGCTGATCGATCCCCGGATCCGGTACTGAGAGAGCGAAGCGATGAGCGTGATCACGGCCCATACCGCCCCTTCCACCCTCAGCCCTGCGCCGCGCAGTCTCGGCGCCCGGTTCAGGCGCTTCGCCCGGCGCAACCCGACGATGCTGCTGGGCGGCGCCATCCTGATCTTCTTCGTCGCGATCGCGATCTTCGCGCCACTGCTCGCCGGCGACCCGATGCTGAAGGCGCCAACACGCCGGCTGCTGCCGCCATCCGCGCAGTTCTGGTTCGGCACCGACCATCTCGGCCAGGATGTCTTCGCCCGCACCGTCTACGGAGCACGCGTCTCACTGATCGTCGGCCTCACCGTCGCGACGATCTCGATCAGCGCCGGGCTTCTTATCGGCCTGATGGCCGGCTATTACCGCTGGATCGAGACCCCGGTCATGCGCCTGATGGACGGGCTGATGGCGATTCCAGCGATCCTGCTTGCGATCGCGCTGGTCGCCCTCAACCAGGGCAGCATCGGAATCGTCATTGCCGCCATCGCCATTCCGGAACTGCCTCGCGTGGTCAGGCTCGTGCGCTCGATCGTGCTCAGTGTCCGCGAGCTGCCTTTCGTTGAGGCGGTGATCGCCTGTGGGGCGCGGACGCCGCGGATTCTGGTGCTTCACATCATGCCGAGCACCATCGCGCCCCTGATCGTGCAGGCGACCTATATCTGCGCGTCGGCAATCCTGGTGGAAGCGTCGCTGTCATTCCTCGGCGCCGGCGTGCCGCCGGAAACGCCGAGCTGGGGCAACATGATCGCCTCCAGCAGACTCTACCTGGCGCGCGCGCCCTGGACGATCTTTTGTCCGGCGATCGCGCTGGCGCTGGTGGTGCTCGCGGTCAACCTGCTCGGCGACGGGCTGCGCGACAAGCTCGATCCGCGAATTTCGAGGAGGATGTGACAGCCAGGCGCATGGCTGTCCCGCCCTGGCGCGGCTGCCTTTTTCCAACCCGCCGCTATGGTGGGCCGCAGCGCCACTGCGCCGGTCTCGGTGAGGAACAATCGACATGAACAAGCCCTGGTCATTGGCTGAGCGGAGCCGGGCTCCGCTTTCGATCCTGCCGACCCCCTTCGAGGAACTGCCCCGGCTGTCGCGGGAACTCGGGCGCCATGGCCCCGCTCCCTCGATCTGGATCAAGCGGGACGACTGCACGGGCCTTGCCGGCGGCGGCAACAAGGCGCGCAAGCTCGAATATCTCGTCGGCGAAGCGCTGCAGCAGGGGGCCGATACGCTGGTCACGCTCGGGGCCATCCAGTCCAATCATGCGCGGCAGACGGCTGCGGCCGCCGCCAGGAACGGCCTCGGCTGCGTTCTGCTCCTGACCGACAAGATCAGCGGACGCAGCGCGAGCTACCGGGCCAACGGCAATATCCTGCTCGACCGATTGCTCGGCGCCGATATTCGCATCCTGACCGCCGAGCAGGACGCCATGGAGGCGCTCGAACAGAACCTGGCTGCGCTGCGTGCGCAGGGCCGACGGCCCTATTTCATCCCGATCGGCGGCTCCAATGCACTGGGCGGCCTCGCCTATCATGATGCGCTGGTCGAACTCGACGGGCAGGCCAAGGCCGCAGGCCGACAGATCGACCATATCGTGCTGGCGACCGGCAGCGGTGGCACTCATGCCGGCATCGTTGCAGGTGTGCAGACGTTGGGCCTCGCTTGCGCCGTCCACGGCATCAGCGTCTCGCGGCAGGCCGAAGAGGCCCGCGGTATCGTCGCCGGCCTTGCGCGCGACACGCTCGCGCTTGCTGGGAGCCAGAGCGTCGCCGATGTCTCGATCACGATCGACGCAACGCAGATCGGGCCCGGCTACGGCCAGCCGACGACGGCGATGCTCGAAGCCGTGACCAGTGTCGCGCGCCTCGAGGGCATCCTTCTGGATCCCGTCTATACCGGCAAGGCTATGGCCGGGCTGTTTTCGCTGGTGCGGCGTGGCGCGTTCAGGCCCGACGAGACAGTGGTGTTCTGGCACACCGGCGGCCATCAGGGACTGTTCGCCTACGAAGAGCTGTTTCAGGGATAACCGACGACACGCGCGAGGAGGCGTGCCCCGTCACGCCTCCCGGGGTTTCGCCACCGTGGGAGCGCTGGCCGGCACAGTCTGCTGAGCGCGCTGGCTCAGCCAGAYGCTGCCGAGGACGATCGCCATGCCGGCGATCTGGGCAGGGCTGAGCGATTGGCCGAGCACCGACCAGCCGAGCATGACAGCCGTCACCGGGCTGAGAAAGCCGAGCGGCGAGACCGTCGAGGGACCCAGCCGGGCAATGCCGCGAAACCAGAGGATATAGGTCAGGGCAGCGCCGATCAGCCCGAGATAGGCAAGGCCGAGGATGTTCGTGCCGGTCAGCGTCGGCGGTGCGGGTTCGAGCCAGAGGACCACTGGCAGCAGCAGGGCTCCTCCCGCGGTCAGCTGCCAGGCGGTGAAGGTCAGTGGCGAGACCGGCGGCTGCCAGCGCCGGCTCAGGACCGTGCCCGCCGCCATCGACAGCGCACTGGCGAGACCAGCGGCGATGCCGAGCGGATCGAGCGCAGCCTGCGGCGTCAGAATCAGCAGCGCGACACCTGCCATGCCGGCGATGGCCGCGACGATGGCGAGCGGGCGGATGGCGAAACCGAGCAGCAGACGCGCGAGGAGCAGGACGACGAGCGGCTGGATCGCCCCTACGGTCGCCGCGACACCGCCCGGCAGCCGATAGGCTGCGATGAACAGCATCCACCAGAACAGCGAGAAATTGAGCGCGCCGAGGAGGAGAACCCGTCCCCACCAGATTCCCTGCGGCAATTGCCGGACGGCGAGCAGCAGCAGGAGGCCAGCCGGGAGCGCACGCAGCATCGACACGGTCAGTGGGTAGCCCTGCGGCAGGAACTCCGTCGTCACCAGATAGGTGCTGCCCCAGATAGCTGGGGCGATCGCGGTCAGCAGCAAGTCGGCATTGCGGGCCATGATGGCGGTCTCGCTCATTATCTTGACGTCAAGATATTTGGTCGCAACGATGGCGGCATGGACCATGTCGACGGAATTCTCGCGCAGTGGAACCGGGAAAGACCGGACCTCGATGTCACGCCGATGGGGTTGTTCGGCCGCATGAAGCGGCTCTCGCAGCATCTCGGCCGTGAGATGGAGAAGACCTTCACCGAGCATGGCCTCAACAGCGCAAGTTTCGACGTGCTGGCGACACTGCGGCGCTCCGGCCCTCCCTATAGACTGTCGCCGGGAGATCTGCTGGCGACGATGATGATCACCTCGGGCACGCTGACGAACCGCATCGACCAGCTCGAGAAGACGGGCCTCGTCGAGCGCACCCATAACCCCGAAGATCGCCGCAGTTTCATCATTTCACTGACCGAGCGTGGATTTGCGACAATCGAGGCTGCTGTCACAGCACATGTCGCAACCCAGGCGCAGCTGAGTTCCATTCTCTCCGCGGATGAGAACGCGGCCCTCAACGCACTGCTGGGCAAGTACCTGGCGGGTTTCGAAGGCAGCCGGTGAGGCCTTGCGTCGGGGGGCTGCCTCCGCAGTAAACTCGGCTTGTGGGCCAGGAATGAGCACAGCGCGCCCCCCGCAGGCAAGAATGGCGCTTGCCGGCCCACGCAAGTTGATAATTCTCTGGCCATACGAAGCCGGCATCAGGTCTGGTTCAGCCGGCGCTCAGGGGATAGCGGAATGTTTCTCACCAACTCCGACATGGTCGAGCTTGTCGCCTGGCGGCAGCAGTTGCACCGCTCTCCCGAGATATCGGGCGAGGAGCAGGAGACGGCGAAGGCAGTGGTTGCCTTCCTTGCCCCGAGCGAGCCGGACCGTATCGTGACCGGGCTCGGCGGCCACGGCGTCGCGGCTATTTATGAAGGGCGCGAGCCGGGGCCGACAGTGATGGTTCGCTGCGAACTCGACGCCCTGCCGATCGAGGAAATCTCCGAGAGCCCCCATCGCTCCCAGGTGCCGGGCAAATCCCATGCCTGCGGCCATGACGGGCACATGACCATGGTCGCTGCGCTCTCACGCGGGCTCGGCCGCCAACGGCCGCAGCGCGGCCGCGCGGTGCTGCTGTTCCAGCCGGCAGAGGAGAACGGCGCAGGTGCCGCCGCCGTCATCGCCGATCCGAAATTCGCAGAAATCGCGCCGGATTACGCATTCTCGCTGCACAATAAACCCGGCCTGCCATTGGGCTACATCACGCTCTCCGAAGGTCCGGCAAACTGCGCCTCGCGCGGACTGCAGATCGTGCTGACTGGCAAGACCTCGCATGCCTCCATGCCGGAACACGGCATCTCCCCGGTTGCGGCGGTAGCCCGGCTGATGCCGGCATTGACGGCGCTCGGCCCCGGCGGTCCACTCGACGCGGCCTATGCGCTCGTCACCGTGACCCACGCTGCAATCGGCGAAGCTGCCTTTGGCATCGCACCCGGCCGGGCCGAAATTTGGGCGACGCTGCGCACGCTGAACGATGCGCAAATGGGCGCGCTTTGCACACGGGCCGAAGCGCTGGTGCGCGAAGCGGCTGAAGCATCGGGTCTTGGCATCGAGCTGAGCTATCACGACGTCTTCCATCACTGCGAAAACGATGCCGAGGCGGTGGCGCTCCTGCGCAAGGCCTTCGATGACGAGAAGCTGCGGCACGGTGAGGGCTCGCCCTCGCGCGGCTCCGAGGATTTCGGCCTGTTCGGCCGCCAGGCGAAATCGGCGATGTTCATCCTAGGCTCGGGCGAAAACTCGCCGCAGCTGCACAACCCGGATTTCGATTTTCCCGATGCCCTGATCGAGCCCGGTTCGCGCGCCTTCATGCGCACGCTGCGCAATTTGCTCGGCTAGATCCTCGGACCCGATATCGTATCCGATCCGAGGATCCAGCCTCTGCATTTGCATCGGCTTTCCCGAAAACCGCAATCCACTTTTCGGGCCGATGCCTTAGCCCATTGCACCTGACCAAGTGGGCGATGTTCTTGTTGCCAAACCGCAAAGACGCCCTGATCGGCTGCATGATGCCGATCAGGGATTTGCCAAGCATGAGAGGCCGTATTCCATGACCACGCATCAGCCGAATATCCTGGCATCGATCGATCCGGCCAAGCTCGACAGGCTCGCCGAAGTCGCCGTCAAGGTCGGCCTGAATCTCGAGGCCGGGCAGGATCTGTTCCTGACCGCGCCGGTCGCCGCCCTGCCACTGGTCCGGCGGATCGCCGAGCACGCCTACAAGGCCGGTGCCGGGCTCGTGACGCCGATGCTGGCGGATGAGGAGGTAACGCTCTCACGCTATCGCCATGCCCCGGATGCGAGCTTCGACCGGGCGCCGGGCTGGCTCTATGAAGGCGTCGGCAAGGCCTTTGCCGCCAACACCGCACGCCTCGCCATCGTTGGCGACAACCCGATGCTGCTCTCAGGCCAGGATCCGGCAAAGGTCGCGCGGGCCAACAAGGCCAATTCGATCGCCTATCAGCCCGCTCTCGAGAAAATCGCCGGCTTCGATATCAACTGGAACATCCTGGCCTATCCGACCGCGTCCTGGGCCCGCCAGGTCTTCCCGGACGAGGCAGAGGACATCGCCGTCGCCAAGCTGGCCGAGGCGATTTTCGCCGCCTCACGGGTTGACCGTGCCGACCCCATTTCGGCCTGGGTTGCGCATAATGCGACGCTCCGCAGCCGGACGCAGTGGCTGAACGGGCAGAACTTCCATTCGCTGCACTTTTCAGGGCCGGGCACGGACCTGACGATCGGGCTTGCCGACGGCCATGAGTGGCAGGGCGGCGCCTCGACTGCCAAGAACGGCGTGACCTGCAATGCCAACATCCCGACCGAAGAGGTCTTCACCACGCCGCATGCAAGGAGGGTCTCCGGCCATGTCGTCAGTACCAAGCCGCTCTCGCATCAGGGCACGCTGATCGATGGCATTTCGGTGCGCTTTGAAGAAGGGCGTATCGTCGAGGCCAGGGCCACGCGTGGTGAGGAGGTGCTGAACAAGGTTCTCGACACCGATGAGGGTGCGCGTCGCCTCGGCGAAGTGGCGTTGGTGCCGCATTCCTCGCCGATCTCGCAGAGTGGCATCCTGTTCTACAATACGCTCTTCGACGAGAACGCCTCCTGCCATATCGCGCTCGGCCAGTGCTATTCGAAATGTTTCGTCGATGGCGCCAGGCTCACGCCCGAGCAGATCGCGGCGCAAGGCGGCAACAAGAGCTTCATCCATATCGACTGGATGATCGGCTCGAACCAGGTCGATATCGACGGTGTACATGCCGATGGCAGCCGCGTCGCAGTCTTCCGCCAGGGCGAATGGGCCTGAGCAGCCTCGCACAGGCCACGTCTCTCCGCTGATACGAAAAGGCCACCGGGCGAACCCGGTGGCCTTTTCATTTGATGTGCATCGTGCGCTTAGGCGGCAGGCTCAGAACTCTTCCCAGCCCGCATCGGACGCGCGGCCGTTCACGACCTTCTTGGCCGGCATGACGGGGCGCTTCGGCGCAGCCTTGGTCTGCGCGAAGGCCGCCTCGGCAAGCTGGCGCAGGCGCTCGGGCTCGGGGCCTCCTGCATCGATCGCCTCGACATCGGAGGCGCGCAACGCGGGCGGCGCGTAGGACGCTGCCCTGGTCGCAAGGCGCGCGGGGCGGGGCGCCATCTGGGTGACGGCAGCGGTCGCGATCGGGGCAGCCATCGGCCGTCCCTGCTCCGGCCCGGTCCGGAAGGCCGCAACGAGGTCGTTGAGTTGGCCGATCCGCGACGTCAGCGACGCAGCGKAGGCAGCACTCTGCTCGGCCAAAGCCGCGTTCTGCTGGGTCATTTCATCGAGATGCGCGACAGCCTGGCTCATCTCGTCGATGCCATTGGCCTGTTCGCCGGACGCGGTCGAGATCTCAGCGATGGTGGCGGCGACCTTCTGCGACGCATCGAGGATTTCGGTCAGGGCCGCACCGGCCTGACGCACGAGTTCGACGCCCTCGGTGACCTCTGCATTCGAGGAGGAGATCAGCCCCGAGATGTCCTTGGCGGCGGCGCCTGAGCGCTGCGCCAGGGTACGCACTTCCGACGCAACGACCGCAAACCCCTTGCCGGCATCTCCGGCTCGCGCCGCCTCGACCGCCGCGTTGAGCGCGAGCAGATTGGTCTGGAAGGCAATATCGTCGATCACGCGGATAATGTCGGAGATCTTCTTCGAAGCGCTTTCGATGCGCGCCATGGCCTCGACGGCCCTGCCGGCAATCTCGCCGCCCGACTGCGCAGCTCGCATCGCGTCCTCCGCGATCGTCGCGGCCTGTTTCGAAGACTGGGCCGAAGCCTTGACCGAAGCAGCAAGCTCCTCGGTCGTCGCGGCGGTCTCCTCGAGCGAGGACGCCTGCTCCTCGGTGCGCTTCGACAGGTCGTCGGCGCCTGTGTTGATCTCGCGGGACGCCAGACCGACATCGCCGGCGGTCACCTGGATTGTGCGCACGGTCGAGGACAGGCGATCGACGGTCTCGTTGATCGCGCCCTTCAGATCGGCGAAGCGACCGCGATAAGTGGTATCGACCCGGTTCGTCAGGTCACCGGAGGCAACAGCCTGCAACACCTTCGCGAACTCGGTCGTGGCAGAATCAACCACCGCGTTGATCTCGTTGATGCCGCTGATCAGCTTCTGCATCTGTTCGTCAGCGCCATCGATGGCGAGCCGCGCCGAGAAGTCACCGGACGCAGCAGCCGCAACGACCTCGCCGACATCCGACACGACCGAGGCCATCGACTCGGCCTGACGCAGGCGACGCTCCGCACTTGCGCGCTCCTCCGCCTGCAGTGCGGCGACTTGCTCGGTGCTTTCACGCAACACCGAGACGGCGCGGGCCATGGTGCCGATCTCGTCCTGACGGGCGACATGCGGCACATCGACCTTGGTATCGCCGGCGGTCAGGCGCTCCATGACAGCACTGAGGGCGAGGATTGGCGAGGTGATCGAGCGCTGCGCGAAGATCAATGCTGCACCGAGCGCACCCACCAGGGTCACGAGCAGCACCAGCGGCAGAACCAGCCTGGCCTGCGTCGTGAAGGCCGCCGCCTCGTCGCCGAGCGCGTTTCCGGCATCCTCGTTGCGCTTGCCGAATGCGACCAGGAGATCGTTCACGGCCTTCCGGTTCGCCCGGTTCAGATCGGTATTGCCCTGCGCATTGGCCGCAGCGGCCGAAACCTGCCGCCCGATACGAACGGTTTCAGTCCGATAGGTGATAAAATCCGCGACCGCCTTCTCGATCTGAGAAACACGTTCCTGTTCGCTCGCCGGGGAAAGCGCCTTCAGCCGTTCGACGAGCTGCCGCATCTGCGGGAAGCGATCTTCCATCCCCTTGCCGTATTGCTCGATCTCCTGCGCGTTCTTGGCCATGTAGATGCCGCGCGACTCCATCACGACACCCGTTACGTGCCCGTTGAGCCGCTCCGTCAGCAAGGCGATGTCGCCCTGGTTGCTTGCGCGTTCGTTCAGACTATCCGCCTTCGAGAGTGCATAGAAACTCAGCACTGCCGAAATGAGCGCGGCCGCTGCAACAATGAGCAGCATGGTCAGGATCTTGATACGGATGGACTTCATCGAACTGCGCCCCGACGCATTATATTTTTTGTTATCAACGCGACACGCTCGCGCGTGGTTGCGGCCAAGAAGAAGGAGCCCTTGCAGGCAAGGGCTGGCGGACAGGCTGCACGGCAGAGCCGTGCATTTCCCATCAAATCACCAAAATCTGTAAAGAACGCTTTAAGCAGAGTGCGCGGGATCATTTCCCGGGGAGCATTTCGGCGCGACTGCGGCCTCATCGACTAGTCCAGCGCGGGGCCTGGATACTTCAGCATCCTTGCAAATAGTTCAACAATGATTGAACTGTGTAGAGCGAGCGCGGCCACGGATTTCGGGCAGGACGCTGTTCCCGTCACATTCCRCTTCGGCGTTAACGTCTTACTGACCCTGCGGAACGAAACTGACGGCACGATTCGCCGTCAGTTAGAGTTCCCAATGGGCCAGATCCTCCAGTTCCGCTTACCCGTACAGCCGCTCACCATGCCGGAACCGCTGGACATCGACCTTCTGACGGCCGTCGACGTCGCGCTGCGCGACCTTGCCGAGATCACCCAGTACATCACCCTCCCCTCGGCACGGGACCAGGCGGAAGCCTGCCGCTTGATGCTGCAGGATGCCTATGACGCGGCGACGGCCACCGGCTGAAACGCCGGCGGGGGCTCTCTCAGGCCCGAACCTCGAAGACCATGTTGAACGGGGTCTCGGTCGCACGCCGGAAATGCGAGAATCCGGCATCGAGCACAACCTTGCGAAGGCGCATCTCGCCGGCCTGGGCGCCAAGCCCGAGGCCCACCTCCTGAGACAGGGAGGCCGGCGTGCAGATCAAAGTCGAGGCGCCATAATAGATCCGGCCTACCGGATTGAGATTGTCCTTCAGGCTATCATGCGCAAAGGGCTCGACGATCATCCAGGTGCCGTTCGGGCCCAAGGTCTCCTTGACGTGCCTGCCTGCACCGACGGGATCGCCCATGTCGTGCAGGCAGTCGAACATGGCGACGAGATCCCAGGACCGACCTGGAAAGTCCTTCGCGCTGGCCTGTGCGAAGGACACGCGTTCGGCGACACCGGCTTCCTCCGCCGCGACGCGCGCGCGTTCTATCGAGGGCCCGTGATAGTCGAAGCCCGTAAAGGTGGACTTGGGATAGGCCAAGGCCATCAGAATGGTCGAAGCGCCATGGCCGCAGCCGACATCGGCAACGACGGCGCCCTCCTCCAGGCGCTCCTGCACGCCGTCCAGTGCCGGGAGCCAGTCTGCCACAAGGTGGCTGTTGTACCCGGGCCGGAAGAAGCGCTCGGTGCCGCGAAACAGGCAGTTGCTGTGCTCATGCCAGCCTAAGCCCTTGCCGGTCCGGAACGCTTCCGCAACCTTGGGTTCATCGATCCACATCGACTGGACGATTTCGAAGGCGCCCGCGAAAAAGGCGGGACTGTCGTCCTCGGCGAAGACCATCGCCTGTTCCGCGGTCAGGCTGAAGCGGTCTTTGCCCTCGTCATAGGTCACATAGCCGGCGGCCGCCTGCGCTGACAGCCACTCCCGCAAATAGCGTTCCTTCAAGCCGGTCCTTTGCGCGAGCATCTGCGGGCTGACGGGCTCTCCATCCGCCATCGCCTTGAAGAGCCCAAGTCTGTCCCCGAGCACAACAAGCGCGCCCGAAACGGAGGCGCCGACATCGCCCACGAGATTGCCGATCAGGGCGTCAAGTTTTTGCATATCGGGTTCACGCATCACGTCCTCCCGGTCGAGCGAACTCATCCGGCATCGACGGACGAGTCCCGTTCCAAGTTGGGTTGAGCAGAAGAAGGCCCGAGAGCGCAGATTCTGCGCTATCCGTGGCAATTTCAGGACTGGCCCAGCCTTCGAACTGCGCCGGCGCCCGGCTCGAACCCGATCTGGAACAGTGAGTTGCCCCACCGAGAAACCTGCGATGGAGCCATGCCGCACGGCAACAAATCCGCCTGCACCGACAAGCAAAGGCGCGAGGCCAGGCGCACGAATGAGAGCGGCGGCGGCAACAAGACCTGTTCGGGCCGGAGCATACCGATTGCGAGCGGCCGCACCAAAGGCCGGACCCCGAACGCTCGGCCCCGGCCAGGAGGACGGCCGAGACCCGCAGGAAGAAGGCGTCCCGAACTCCTGGCCGTCATCGCCAAGAGGCCGCGACGCAATCCAGCACCGGGGGCGCTGGATTGCCGAGCGCGCTTAGCCGCCGATATTGAAGGCTGCCAGCGCCGCCATGTTAACGATGTCGGAATCCTTGGCGCCGAGCGGCACGATCTGCACCGGCTTGTCGAGACCGACGATCAGCGGACCGATCACGGTCGAGCCTCCGAGTTCCTGCAGCATCTTGGTCGAGATCGACGCCGAGTGGAACGCCGGCATGACAAGCACATTGGCCGGCGCGGTCAGGCGACAGAACGGGTACTGGCTCATCACGTCGCGATTGAGCGCGACATCGGCCGCCATCTCGCCGTCATATTCGAAATCGACGCGCTGCCCATCGAGGATCTTGACCGCCTCGCGCACCTTCTCGGAGCGCTCGCCCGCCGGATGGCCGAAGGTCGAAAAAGCGAGCATTGCAACCTTCGGCTCATAGCCGAGACGCCGCGCCACACCTGCTGCCTCGATGGCGATTTCAGACAGTTCCCGCGCCGAAGGCATCTCCGTGATCGCCGTGTCGGCGACAAGCACCGTGCGGCCGCGAGAGATCACGACGGAGACGCCGATCAGCCGGTGCCCCGGCTTGTCGTCGATGACACGCCGGACCTCCTCCAGGGCGATCGAGTAGTTGCGGGTGACGCCCGTCACCATCGCGTCGGCATCGCCGAGCGCCACCATCGCAGCAGCGAAATGGTTGCGATCCTGGTTGATCAGGCGCTGGCAGTCGCGGAACAGGTAGCCATGCCGCTGCAGGCGCTCATAGACATACTGGGCATAGGCGGTGTTTCGATGCGAGAGCCGCGCGTTCTGGATCTCGATGCCCTTGGCTTCAAGGTCGACACCGAGGAAGGTCGCGGTTTCGCTGATCCGGTCCTCGCGGCCGACCAGAATGGCGTGGCCCAGTCCTTGATTGACGAAGGAGGTCGCGGCGCGAATGACCTGCTCCTCCTCGCCCTCGGCGAAGACGACGCGCTTGGGGTAGCGGCGAACCCGCTCAAAGATGCGGTTCAGCGTGCCCGCGACCGGATCGCGCCGCGCCGAGAGCTGCGCCTTGTAGGCGCCGGTATCGACAATCGGTTTGCCGGCAACGCCTGTTTCCATCGCGGCCTTGGCGACAGCCATCGGCACGACATGGATCAGACGCGGATCGAACGGGACCGGGATGATATAGTCCTTGCCGTAGCGCGGGCGCGCACCCTGGTAGGCGGCTGCCACCTCGTCCGGCACATCCTCGCGTGCGAGCGAGGCAAGAGCCTCGGCAGCGGCGATCTTCATCTCCATGTTGATCGTGGTGGCGCGGACATCGAGTGCGCCACGGAAGATGAAGGGAAAGCCGAGGACGTTGTTGACCTGGTTCGGATAATCCGAGCGACCCGTCGCCATGATGGCGTCGTCACGCACTGCTGCGACCTCTTCCGGCGTGATCTCCGGGTCGGGATTGGCCATGGCGAAGATGATCGGGTTCGGAGCCATGGAGCGAACCATGTCCGACGTCACCGCACCCTTCTGGCTGAGGCCGAAGAAGGCGTCGGCGCCCTCCATCGCCTGGGCGAGCGTGCGCCGGTCGGTGATGGCTGCATGCGCCGACTTCCACTGGTTCATGCCCTCCGTGCGGCCCTGATAGATCACGCCCTTGGTGTCGCAGAGGATGACGTTGTCGGGCTTGAAGCCCATCGCCTTGAGCAACTCGGTGCAGGCGATGGCGGCAGCGCCCGCGCCATTGACGACGAGCCTGGTCGTCTTGACGTCGCGGCCAGTCAGATCGAGCGCATTGATCAGGCCGGCGGCGGCGATGATCGCAGTGCCGTGCTGGTCGTCATGAAAGACCGGAATATCCATCAATTCGCGCAGGCGCTCTTCGATGATGAAGCATTCCGGCGCCTTGATGTCCTCGAGATTGATGCCGCCGAAAGACGGTCCGAGATAGCGCACCGCATTGATGAAGGCGTCGGCGTCTTCGGTGTCGACCTCGAGATCGATCGAGTCGACATCGGCGAAGCGCTTGAACAGCACCGCCTTGCCTTCCATCACCGGCTTGGAGGCAAGCGCGCCAAGATTGCCGAGACCGAGGATCGCCGTTCCGTTGGTGATCACCGCCACGAGATTCGAACGGGTGGTGTAGTCATAGGCCCGCGACGGATCTTCCGCGATCGCCAGCACCGGCACCGCAACGCCCGGCGAATAGGCCAGCGAGAGGTCTCGCTGGGTCGCCATCGGCTTGGTCGGCACGATCTCGAGCTTGCCCGGCCGCCCCTGCGAGTGGAACAGCAACGCCTCCTGATCGGTGAAGGTCGGGCGGGCGCGTTTGGTCGGCGGGCTATCGTTCATGCGACTGTTCTTTTTGTGAGCGTTTCCTGAAGGGTACCGACATTAGGTCAGCCGGCAGCCGCTCCACAAGGCGCGATTGCGGATCAGGGCTGATGACGATGACGCAAGAATGAAGGGCGGTCGCCGACTTCAGAGCCTGCCCCGAACGCTGCGGACGAAATCACCGACATAGCGATCGAGCGCAACCGTCTGCTCGCTGACCTGGCGCGCAGCCTCCACCACCTGAATGGCGCTCTCGCCGGTCATCCGGGCCTCGCCGCCGACGCTGCCGACACTCTCACTGACCGCATTGGTGCTGCCGGCGACAAGCACCGCGTCCGAGGCGATGCCGGAGACGATCCCGGCCTGCCGACCGACGACCTCGGCAATGGCGCTGGAGGTCTGCTCGATCGCGCTCATCGTGCCTTCGATCCGCGCGATCGCATCTGAAGCGGTGGAGGCGGCAGAGCGGATATCCTGCAGCGTGTCGGCGATGTCGCGCGTCGCCTTCTGCGTCTGCTCCGCAAGGTTCTTCACCTCCCCGGCAACGACGGCAAACCCGCGCCCTGCCGCCCCGGCACGCGCCGCCTCGATCGTGGCATTGAGCGCGAGCAGATTGGTCCGGGAGGCGATGTCCTCGATGAAGGCGAGCACGGAGCTGACCTTGTCGGCAGCCTCGGTGAGACCGGAAACATCGCGGCGCGTGGAGCGGACATAGCTTGCCGCCTCGCGCGCGGTGTCGTCGGCGTGCAAGGTCTGGCGCGTCAGCTCGCGGATCGAGGCATCGATCTCCTCGGCGGCGACCKCGACGCTGCCGACGCGCTGGGAGGCATTCTCGGCCTGGTGCGTCACATCGACGGCGCGCAGTGCCGTGCTATTGGCGTTCTCAGCCATCTGGCTCGCAGCCTGGTGCATATCGCGCACCGAAGCGCCAACCTGCCGCAAGGCCTGCCCCACGGTGACCTCGAGGTCACCGGCAAGTTCGGTCAAGGCTGCCTTGCGTTGTTCCTCCAGGGTCTGCTGGCGCGCTTCCAGAGTCTTCTCGTCGGTAATGTCGAGCAGGATGCCGTCCCAGACCACAGAGCCATCCGCCATCTTGCGCCGCGTCGATTCGCTGCGCAGCCAGACGATCGATCCGCCCGCGCCGCGGTAGCGCGCCTCAAAACGCCAGAGCGTGGCGGCCCCTTCCGGCGCCGCCCGCAGCTGCTCGAACCGCTCCCGGTCCTCGGGCAGCATCCTGCCGAGCCAGATCTCCGGGTCGCGCTCGACCTCTTCCCTGGCAATGCCAAGCGACTTGTCTATGGAGAAGGAGGCGAACCGATAGCTCGTCCCACCCGCGGGATGAAGGATGCGTTGATAGAGCGTGCCCGGCGCCCGCTGGATCAATGTCCGTAGCCTGTAGGAATTCTCGCGCCGCTCACGATCATTATTGATGACGAGGCCAACGAGCATCGTGCCCGCAGCACTGACGGCAATCATGGCCGGCACGGCCTCGCGGAGAAACCGCTCGGCGACAACCCAGCTCGGCATGAAGACCGCCGAGGCGAGCAGGCAACCGGCCCCGACCAGGCTCAGCGCCGCAAGATCGCGGAACGCCAGCGGGCGCCTGCGCCGACCCAGCCAGGCGGCGTAGGCGACACCGGCAAGGGCGTGCAGCACGATTCCCGCAACCCCGGTCTGCATACCGGCCCCGCCATTGGCGTAACGCATGGCGGCAAGCGAAACAGCAGTGACAGCGGCGGCCAGGGGCCCTCCAACCGGCCCGGCCAGAATGGCGAAGACATTGCGGGAATCAATGGCGATGCCGGGCTGGAGCACAAAGGGATGCGCCATGCTGAGTAGGCCGCCGATCGAAAACAGGACTCCGACACAGCATTGGCGCAGCCAGGGCCGCCCCTCGATCAACGGGGCCGCAATGGTCAGGATCAACGCCGCAAGCAGCAGGAACGAAAGGCTTTCGACGAGACTGATCAGAAGCAGCATGAACGGGCCTTGGGCCGGAATGATGAAATGACCGTGCTTTCAATTGTTGAAAGTCTCGCTAACGGATGGCGGCGCGCGTGGTTTTTGATAGCGTCCGCCAGCCATGCGCCGCGACATTCCAGAATCCCCGAGCCTTACCGAAGCAGCGAGTTCAGTCCCGAAGGCTGCGGCCGCGGTCGACGCCGGCCGCGTCACGCCGATGATGGCGCAATATGTCGAGATCAAAGCGGCCAATCCCGATTGCCTGCTGTTCTACCGGATGGGCGATTTCTACGAGCTGTTCTTCCGGGACGCCGAGATCGCCTCGCGCACGCTCGGCATCGTGCTGACCAAGCGCGGCAAGCATCTCGGCGAGGACATCCCGATGTGCGGTGTGCCGGTCGACCGCGCCGATGACTATCTCCAGCGCCTGATCGCCGCCGGACACCGTGTCGCCGTCTGCGAGCAGACCGAAGACCCCGCTGAAGCCAAGAAGCGCGGCGGCAAATCCGTGGTCCAGCGTGACGTCGTGCGACTGGTGACGCCCGGCACCATCACCGAAGAGCGATTGCTGGAACCCGGCCGCGCCAGCCTTCTGGTCGCGGTTGCACGCCGCAAGCTCAGCGATTCGAGCGCGCTCTACGGCCTCGCGTCGGTCGACATCTCGACAGGACGTTTCTCGGTCATGGAGGCCCCGCCGGAGCGGCTCGCCGTCGAGTTCGCCCGGCTTGAGCCGCGCGAGATCGTTTGCCCGGAGGCGATCCACGACGACCCCGAGCTGAAGGAATTCTGGCGCGAACTCACAGTGCCGGTGACCCCACTGGCTCGCGAGGGCCTCGATGCGGCTTCGGCCGAGCGCCGACTCAAGGAGTTCTTCGGCGTAGCCACTCTGGATGCCTTCGGCGCCTTCAGCCGCGCCGAGATTGCAGCCGCAGGCGCAGCGCTGGCCTATGTCGAGCGGACCCAGTTCGGCGCGCGCCCACCCCTGTCGCCACCCGTACGCGATTCCGGCAGCGCGACCATGCTGATCGACGCTGCGACACGCGCCAATCTCGAGCTGACGCGCACGCTTTCGGGCGAGCGAACCGGCAGCCTTCTCTCCAGCATCGACCGGACGGTGACCCCCGGCGGAGCGCGGCTGCTGGCGGAGCGTCTTGCCGGGCCGTTGACCGAGCCGGCGGCGATCGCCATGCGGCACGACGCCGTCGAGGCGCTGCTGAACGATGCGCCCCTGCGCGAGACCCTGCGCGGAGAGCTCGACCACGTGCCGGATATCGCCCGCGCCCTCGCCCGGCTCTCGCTCGATCGCGGCGGTCCGCGCGACCTGGCGGCGCTGGGCGCAGGCCTGAGTGCGGCACGGGCGATCGCGCAGTCGCTCGCCGACCAAGACACTCTGCCGGAAGCCCTGACCCAGGCCGCCCGAACGCTGGCCGCAACCGACCCGGCCCTGCCCGCCCGGTTGACCGAGGCGCTGGCCGACGATCTGCCGCTCAACCGCCGCGACGGACGCTTCGTGCGCGACGGCTATGACCCGGCCCTCGACGAACTCAGGCTGCTCCAGGTCGATTCGCGAAAGGTCATTGCCCAGCTCCAGGCGCGCTATGCGGCCGAAACCGGCTGCCGCACCCTGCGGATCAAGCATAATTCCATGCTCGGCTATTTCGTCGAGGTGCCGCAGGCCGCCGGCGAGGACTTCCTGAGGGAGCCCTGGCGCGCCACCTTCGTCCACCGTCAGACCATGTCGGACGCGATGCGCTTCTCCTCGGTCGAGCTCGGCGAGCTCGAATCGAAGATCGCCTCAGCCGCCGACCGCGCGCTGAAGCTCGAACTCTCGGTCTTCGCCTCGCTCAATGCCGCCGTTCTCGACGAAGCCGAGCCCGTGAAGGCGGCGGCGCTCGCTCTCGCCGAGATCGATGTTGCCGCAGCCCTTGCGGCACTCGCGGCCAACGAAAACTGGACGAGGCCCCTCGTCGATGACGGCGCCGATTTCACCATCAAGGGGGGGCGCCACCCGGTTGTCGAAGCCGCACTGAAGCGCGACGGAAAACCCTTCGTCGCCAATGACAGCGAGCTCTCGGCTCTTGGCGGAGCCGGCACCGGCGGACGCATCTGCCTCATCACCGGCCCGAACATGGCGGGTAAATCGACTTTCCTGCGGCAGAACGCACTGATCGCCGTGCTGGCGCAGATGGGCTCCTATGTGCCCGCCGCCAGCGCCCATATCGGCATTGTCGACCGGCTGTTCTCACGCGTCGGCGCCGCCGACGATCTCGCCAGGGGGCGCTCGACCTTCATGGTCGAAATGGTCGAGACCGCCGCGATCCTGAATCAGGCCGGGCCGCGCGCGCTCGTCATTCTCGACGAGATCGGCCGCGGCACGGCGACCTTCGACGGCCTGTCGATCGCCTGGGCCGCCATCGAGAACCTGCACGAGATCAATCGCTGCCGGTCGTTGTTCGCGACTCATTATCACGAGCTGACAGCGCTTGGAGACCGGCTGGCCCGCGTCACCAATGCCACTGTGCGCGTGACAGAGTGGAATGGCGAGGTCGTCTTCCTGCACGAGGTCGTGCCCGGCGCTGCCGATCGCTCCTATGGCATCCAGGTCGCCAAGCTTGCCGGCCTGCCGCCGGCCGTGGTCGAGCGGGCCCGCGCCATTCTCGGAGAGCTGGAGAAGACGGAGCGCGAGAAGCCTGTCGCCTCGCTCGTCGATGATCTGCCGCTCTTTGCGGCGCCGGCCCGGCCTCCTGCACCAGTTGCGGCGGCCGAACCTGGCCCGGACGTATTGCGCGAAGCGCTCGCCGCGCTCGATCTCGACGAGATGACGCCACGCGCTGCGCTTGACGCACTCTATCGGCTGAAAGCGCTGGATTAAAGCATCAGCCCGAAAAGTGGATTGCGATTTTCGGTAAAACCGATGCGAACACAAAGACTTAGATCATCGGACCGGATACGATTTCCGCTCCGATGATCTAAGCGCCAGCAATCCGCCGGATGCTGGTGATGGCGCCGAAGCTCTTGTCTAGGATCCGGTCGCGAGCGGTGCGCAACGGCTCGCGATGGACCGTCATCGTATAGCCATTGGCGTGCAGCAGCGTCTCGGCATCGGTCATGATGCCGACATGCCCCTTCCAGAACACGAGGTCCCCGCGCTTCAGGCCGAGGAGGCTCTCGTCGAAGGCGATTGGCTCGCCTATCGCCGCTTCCAGCATGTCGGAATCACGCGGCGAGGCGATCCTGGCCGCAGCCAGAGCCAACTGAGTAAGGCCGGAGCAATCGAGACCGAGGCTTGTCTTGCCGCCCCAGAGATAGGGGACATGCTCGAAGCGCTCGGCAACGGCGACGAAATCGGTCTCGCCCTCGCTGAATTCCGCGAGATGCGTGCGCCAGACATGGCCGCCATCCGCGAGTACGAGAAAATTGCCGCTCTCGCCAGCAACGGCCAGGCCGGCACCCAGAGACAGCGCGGCAAGCGGCGGCAGTTTGATCGAGGCTCCGGGATAGACGAAGGTCCGCAATGCACGAACGCAGTGCGTCGGCGCGGGCACATCGGCACGCAGCGCATCGTCCGGCAAATAGCCGACATAGCCATCAGCGCCGAGCTGGCCCCAGGCCCAGCCCTCATGCTGCTCGTAAACCTGCACGACCTCGCCCGCGAGTGCCTCGGTATCGAGCGGGGCATCGGGACGCGGCTCACGCCGAACCGGTGCGGAAGGGGCAACGACGCGCATGGTGACGGGATCGGCAAAGGCGCGCGCCTCGACCTGGCCGATCAGATGCCGGGCGGCGAGGTCAGGGCGGGCCGGGGTCAGGCGACGGTCGAGAATCGTGTTCATGCGGGCACCATAGCCGGAGCCTGCTCATGAGCGAAGACGCCTTTGCTCAGCCCGGCCCGAGATCACGCGCCCGTTGCACCACCAGGTCGGCAAGCCGTTCGACAGCGAGGGCCCCCGCCACGGTCCGCTGGATCACGACATTGCGCCGGTCGAACTCGTCGCGCCTGCGCGTGACGAGGCCGAGCTTGCCCATCGTGTCGAGCGCGCGGGTAATCACGGGCTTGGTGACGCCGAGCTGCTGAGCAAGGCCGCGCACGGTATGCGGTGGCAACTCGAGATAGATCGTCAGCAGGATCGCGGTCTGGCGGGCCGAGAGGTCCGCCTGACCGTCATGCACCAGATCGAGATGCACCTGCCGCCAGAGCCTGAGCGCCTGCGAAGGCCTGATCTCCAACGCCATGACTGATACGAACCCCGATCGTTACGGGTCCGTATCATTATCGCGCCAAGCTGCGGCTGCAATCGCTCTCGTCGAACAGACTTAACCGCCGACTATCGATGGCATGCCGCGCGGAGATCGCCGGGCTTCATCCCTGGACCTTCGGATAGAGCTGCTTGACCAATGCATAGGTCAAACGCGCGGCTTGGCATTCGCCGCCCTCGGGGCGGCCGGGCTTCGACGATGGGTTCCAGGCATAGATATCGAAATGCGCGTAGGACTGTGTCTTCTCGACGAAACGATTGAGGAAGAGCGCAGCCGTGACGGAGCCGGCAAACGAGCCCCCGGAGACGTGGTTGACGTCGGCGATCTTGGAATCGAGCAGCCCGTCATAGGGCGGCCAGAGCGGCATGCGCCAGACCGGGTCGTTTACCGCCTGCCCCAACCGGGAGATTTCGACCGCGAGCCCTTCATCATGGGTGTAGAAGGGTGGCAGCTCGGGACCGAGCGCAACGCGGGCGGCACCGGTCAGCGTCGCATAGTCGATCAGCAGCTCCGGGGCTTCCTCATCCGCCAAGGCCAACGCATCGGCCAGGATGAGCCGGCCTTCGGCGTCGGTGTTGCCGATTTCGACCGTCAGCCCCTTGCGGCTCCGGAGCACATCGCCCGGGCGGAACGATGCACCGGAAACGGCATTCTCGACGGCGGGCACAAGGAGGCGCAGCCGTACCGGAAGCTTCGCCTGCATGATCATGCGCGCAGCGGCAGCCGCGGCCGCGGCACCGCCCATGTCCTTCTTCATCAGCAGCATGCCGGCATCTGTCTTGAGGTTGAGCCCGCCCGTATCGAACGCCACCCCCTTGCCGACGAGCGTCACCTTGGGATCGGCCGGATTGCCCCAGACAAGGTCGATCAGGCGCGGAGCGCGCGGCGACGCCCGGCCCACGGCATGGATCATCGGAAAGTTGTGCTCGAGCAGATCGTCCCCGACCTGGCTGGTGACGCTCGCACCAAAATCCTGCCCGAGCTGACGGATCGCGGCCTCGATCTCAGCGGGCCCCATGTCGCTTGCCGGCGTATTGACGAGATCGCGGGCAAAGGCGACCGCCTCGGCGAGCGCGCTCAGCTCCACACCATCCACGCCCTCGGGCAATACCAACCGAGCGCGGACCGGCTGCGGCTTGCGGTAGCGCTCGAAACGATAGGACTGGAGCAGCCAACCCAGCGCCGCAAGGCCGAAATCACCGATCTCGCCCTCCAGACGATAATCGCCCTCCGGCAGGACCGCGGCGAGCCGGCCGGGAGCAAATGGGTCGCGTCGGCGCGCCGATGCCCCCTCGACACCAAGGAGCACCGCGCTGACAGCGCCCAGCCCATCCGGCAGCACGACATGCTGCCCGGGACGCGCGGCGAAGCCATGGGCCTTCGCAAAGCGCGCGGCCTCGGGCGCGAGGCGCTCGATGAGTGCCGGCCAGCCCGCCTTCGAGACGAGATGAACCGGGACGGCGGAGGGCGCAGAGGCAAGGAGCAGGCTGTGCACGGCTGAAGGAACCTGTTCGAAGGAGTGAGCGGCGGAGCCAGTTAAGGAAGCATTAGGGTTAACGTTTTACCACCAGAACGACCAGTTCTCTCTCGTGGCAAGGCACTCTGGCCCATGTCCCGCTGCTTCTCCGCAGTTTTGTATCCTTCGTCTGCAGCCCCCCGCGTCCGGCTGTTGGCAGCCGTCTGCCTCGCCTCGCTCGCCCTGGCCGGCTGCCAAAGTCGCGGCGGGATCGGCGACATCACCGGCTCCATCGGGCGATCCGCCCCGACCCAGCCACGCGGACCTGCCGAATGGCGCACCGAGGCCGACCAATGGGGCAAGCGCTACGACGCGAACCAGAAGGACCGGAACTCCGCCTTCTACTATGCCCGCGCGCTGCGGGCGCTCGACCAGAATGCCCAGGCCCTCGCCGTTCTGCAGAACGCTGTCCTCATACACAACGACGATCGCGAGATGCTCGGCGCCTATGGTCGTTCGCTGGCCGATAATGGCCGCTACAAGGAAGCAGACGAGGTGCTCTCGCGCGCCCATTCGCCGGAGCGTCCGGACTGGCGCATCCTGTCGGCACAAGGCACCGTCGCCGACCAGCTTGGCGAACACGCCCGCGCCCAGCAGATCTATGAGACCGCCCTCAAGCTCGCTCCCGGCGAGCCCACGGTGATGTCCAATCTCGGTCTGTCGCTCGCGCTGTCAAAGCGCCTGCCCGAGGCCGAGCGCGTGCTGCGCGAGGCGTCGAACTCCAACCGGGCCGACGCGCGCATCCGGCAGAATCTCGTGCTGGTGCTCGGCCTGCAGGGGAGGTTTGGCGAAGCGGAAACGCTGGCGCAGCAGGACCAGAGCCCGGCCGAAGCAGCCGCAACCATCGCCTATCTCAAGCGCAGCGTCAGCCAGCCCAATAGCTGGAACATGCTCAAGGGCAGCAGCAAGGCAAAGACAGCGGCATCAGCGCAGCCTGAGCAAGCGGATCGGCCCGTCCCACAGGGTTAGGGCCGCCGGTCACCTCGGCGAGGCCTTCAACCCACGAGCATATGAGCCGTCGGGAGGGATCGGCTGCATCCGCTGCGCGCCCCCTTGCCCTTGCTCAGCGCCAATATGTGCGTGGCGGCTCGCCGGTCGAGCCCACGAGGTTACTTCAGCTTCATCACCTGGATGATTGCCGGCGTCATGATAACGACGAAGAGCACCGGCAGAAAGAACAGGATCATCGGTACGGTCAGCTTTGGTGGCAAAGCGGCAGCCTTCTTCTCCGCTGCCATCATGCGCTGGTCGCGGCTTTCCTGCGCCAGCGTACGCAGCGCAGTGCCCAGCGGCGTGCCATAGCGCTCGGCCTGAACCAGTGCCGTCGAAACTGACTTGACGCCCTCGAGTCCGGTGCGGACGGCAAGGTTCTCATAGGCTTGGCGTCGTTCCGCCAGGTAGGACAGTTCGGCCGTGCAGAGCGCAAACTCCTCGGCCAGGGGCACAGACTGGCCGCCAATCTCGGTCGAGACCTTGCGGAAGGCATGCTCGATCGACATGCCCGCCTCGACACAGATCAGCAGCAGGTCGAGCGCATCGGGAAAGGCCTGCTGCATCGAAGCCTGGCGCTTCGAGATCTGGTTCGAAAGGAATATCTCCGGTGCCTTGATGCCCAGATAGGCGCCGCCGATCGCCATGCCGAACCGGATCAAAGGCGGCTGACCAAAATCCTTGATGAAGAAGACGTAGAAGAGCGTGAACAGGAAGAGACCGATCGGCGTCACCAACCGGAAAAACAGGAAAGCAATCTCGGCCTGCGGACCACGATAGCCCGCCATTGCGAGCTGCTTCTTCGCCGTTTCGGTCCCGAGCCAGTCGCCCAGCTTAAACTGATCGACGATGCGCCGCATGAACACTTTTGGTTCCTGGCGCAGCGAGACCTTATCCTGCTGTCGGTTGAGTCGATCGCGTTCGCGGGCGCGAATCTTGTCGCGTTCGATCGCCACATTTTTCATGCGCTTGTTGAGGTCGTTGCCCTCGACCAGCGGCATCGCAAGAGTCAACACCGTCGCGGCTGCGGCGACGGCGGCGAGYAGCGCGACCAGGAACTGGCTGTCGGCTAGCTTGTCCGCAATCAGGGCAATCATCCGCGCATCCTCAGATGTTGAAGTTGATCATCTTGCGCATCACCATGATGCCGATCAGCATCCAGACACCACCGGCGACGAGCGCAACCTTTCCGGTCTGGGTCAGCCAGAGCAGTTCGATATATTTGGGGCTCGTCAGATAGACGAGCAGGGCGACAACCGGCGGCAAAGCTCCAATGATCGCAGCCGATGCCTTCGCCTCCATCGATACCGCCTGAATCTTGTCGCGCATCTTCCGGCGTTCGCGAATGACTTTCGACAGATTGCCGAGGGTCTCCGCAAGGTTGCCGCCAGTCTTCTGCTGGATCGCCAGCACGATTCCGAAGAAGTTGGCCTCGGCACAGGGCATGCGCTCGTAGAGTTTTGCCGCGGCCTCCGTCAGCGGCAGGCCCAGCCCCTGGCTTTCGATGATGAGACGAAACTCCGTTCGGACCGGTTCGACGGCTTCCGCGGCAATGATCCGCAGGCAGTCGTTGAGCGGCAAGCCGGATTTGATGCCGCGCACGATGATGTCGAGCGCATTCGGAAATTCGTTGCCGAACTTCTTCAGCCGCTTCGTCCGAGTCCGCGACAGAAACCAGCGCGGCAGGCCGAAGCCGCCAATGAACAGGCCGACCAGGAGGAGCAGTGAATTGGCTGTCGCAAGGAAGAGCAGGATGCCGGTCGCGACCGCCGAAACCGCGCTGACGATGTAGAATTTGCGACGGTCCCAGCTCAGCCCAGCCTGCAGCATCAGGGCCTCAAGCGTGAGCTTGTTGCGGGCGTTCTCGCGGCTTTCTATGTCCTTGAGGCTCTGGGCGATCTGGCCGCGCTTCTGCCGCGCCTGGACCTCGCGATCGACCGTTTTTGCGGCGACCGGCCCAGTAAACCCCCTGCGGCGCTTCTCCGCTCGATTCTCGCCGGTCAACAGCGGATAGAACAGCGCGTAGACCACGCCTCCCGCCGCCAGGGTCGCCAAGACGACAACCGCGATGACACTCAGGTCCATGGCTCAGTTCCGTCCATAGCCGCGATCACGCCGCATTGGCTTCATCCTGGACCGCGAGTTGGTCAATCGCCGTGGCAAGCCGCTGCTCTTCACCGAAATAGCGAGCGCGCTCCCAGAAGCGCGGGCGGCCAATGCCGGTCGAGCGGTGACGACCGATCAGCTTGCCTGAAGCATCCTCGCCGAGCACCTCGTAATTCATCAGGTCCTGGGTGATGATGACGTCACCCTCCATCCCCATCACCTCGGTGATATGGGTGATCCGGCGCGAGCCGTCGCGCATGCGCTGGGCCTGGATGACGACATCGACCGAGGAGCAGATCATCTCCCGCAATGTCTTGGAGGGCAGGCTGAACCCGCCCATGGTGATCATGGACTCGATGCGGCTAAGGCATTCGCGTGGCGTATTGGCGTGTAGCGTCCCCATTGAACCGTCATGGCCCGTGTTCATCGCCTGCAGCAGGTCGAAGGCTTCCGGGCCACGCACCTCGCCGACGATGATCCGTTCGGGCCGCATGCGCAGGCAGTTCTTGACGAGATCACGCATCGTGACCGCGCCGGTGCCCTCAAGGTTGGGCGGGCGCGTCTCGAGCCGCACGACATGCGGCTGCTGGAGCTGCAATTCGGCGGCGTCCTCGCAGGTGATGACCCGCTCGTCCAGCTCGATATAATTGGTCAGGCAGTTCAGGAGCGTGGTCTTGCCGGAGCCGGTACCGCCGGAGATCACGATGTTGCAGCGCACCTTGCCGATGATCTTGAGGATTTCGGCACCCGGCGGCGAGATCGCGCCAAAGCGGACGAGCTGATCCAGCGTCAACTTGTCCTTCTTGAATTTGCGGATGGTGAGCGCCGGCCCGTCGATCGCCAGCGGCGGCGCGATGACATTGACACGCGAACCGTCGGCAAGGCGTGCGTCGCAGATCGGCGAGGATTCGTCGACCCGCCGGCCCACCTGGCTGACGATGCGCTGGCAGATGTTCATCAGCTGCGCGTTGTCGCGAAAGCGGATGTTTGTCAGCTGGATCTTGCCGCCGGTCTCGATGAAGGTGCGTGAGGCACCATTGACCATGATGTCGGCGATATCGTCGCGGGCCAACAGCGGCTCCAGGGGGCCATAACCGAGCACGTCGTTGCAGATGTCGTCGAGCAGTTCTTCCTGCTCGGCAATGGAAAGCACGACATTCTTGAGCGAGATGATCTCGTTGATGATGTCGCGGATTTCCTCCCGCGCCGATTCCCCGTCGAGCTTCGCGAGCTGAGAGAGGTCGATAGCCTCGATCAGCGCCCCGAAGATCATGCTCTTCATCTGGTAATAGTCATCGGACTTCGGTGTCTCGACCGGAGCCACGGGGGCTACCGGTACCTGACGGCGCATGTCGGGCGGAGGCGCATTCAATTCGGGCAGGCGGGCAGCTGAAGTCAGGGCGGCGGCCCTTGGATTCAGGGCTGGCGCCGTCGCAGCGTTCGTGGATCGCTTTCCGAACATGTCATCCCCCTTTCGCGCCGGGAAACGGCCAGCCGGCCGGTCCGAGCGAGCAGGCAGCGGCGAAAAACGGCTCCACGGCTCAAGCCCTGCGACGCTTGAGCTTGGCGACTAGCGGCTCCAGCAGGCTACGCTTTCCGCGCCTGGCCTCGCCACGGCCGGTCAGCGTGCTCGCAATCTGAATGAAGGCCTCGTTGATCTTGCCGCCGGCCTGGACCTCCGCAATCATCTGCCCGTTATTGGCGGCCGTGCCGAAGACCTGCGCATCAAAGGGAATCGCGGCGAGCACCTCGACACCCAAGGCCTTGGCGAATTCCCCCGCATCGATCTCGGGCCGCTTGGGCAAGCCGACCTGATTGAGCACCAGACGTGGCGGCGAATCATTCGGGCGGCTGGCTCGGGCCAGATCGATCAGGTTCTTGGCGTTTCGCAGCGAGGCGAGTTCGGGCCCCGCGACAACCATGACCTCGTCGGCGCCGATCAGGCAGCGCTTGACCCAGCCGCTCCAGAGATGCGGCACATCGAGAACCACGCAAGGAACACTCGCGCGCAACAGATCGAAGAGCTGCTCGAAGGCATCCTCCGGCAGGTCGAGTGTCCGGTCCAGGATCGCCGGCGCCGCCAGCAAGGCGAGATTGTCGCTGCAGCGCGAGAGCAGCCGATCAAGCATGTTGGCATCAAGCCGCTCAGGCGCGAACACCGCCTCCGCGATGCCCTGCGGCGGATCCTGGTTGAAATCGAGCCCCGCCGTGCCGAAGGCGATGTCGAGGTCGACGATCACGGTCGAGGCATCGAGATTGCGCGCCATGGCCCAGGCGACATTATGGGCCACGGTCGAGGCGCCGACCCCACCCTTGGCGCCGATCACCGCGACGATTCGGCCGAGATTGCGAGCCCCGGGCGCAACATAGAGCTCGGACAAGGTCCGCAGGATATCGAGCGGTTCGAGCGGAGCGATCAGATAGTCGCTGACGCCGCGTCGGATCAGATCGCGATAGAGCTGGACGTCGTTGACATGGCCGATGACGACGACCTTCGTGCCGGCATCGCAGCTCTGGGCCAGGGCATCGAGATGACTGACGAGCGTGGTGCCGTCGGACACCGTTTCCAGCACAATGACGTTGGGCGTGGGAGCGGTCCGGAATGCCTCGACTGCGGCTGCCGGTCCCCCCATCTGGACGCGCGAATGCGTCTTATCCATGCGGCGATCGGTGCTCGCAGTCTGCATGGCGGCGGCGATGGCCGGCGTTTCGCAGAAGGCCTGCAGCGTGATGCGAGGCAGCGGCGCGATGACCTCGTCTCCCGCAGCGCCCGCCGCCTGGGTTTCAAAATTCTGCGTCGGATCCATCAGCGGCCTCCGACCGTCGAGTTGATCTGCGGCGTCTCCTGCCGGTACTGGGTCGAGGGATCCTTGCCCTCACGCAGCTTGCCGATGGCGTTCATGCGCTTGACGATGTCGGCCCTGCCCTCCGTACGGCTGCGGACAAGATCGATCGGGTCGGCGACCTGCGCTGCCAACGTCGCCTGGCTGGAGCAGCCAAAATTCCACATGGTTTCGTTCGAGCCATCGAACTTCCAGTCGGACACACCTGCATCCTGGGTCCATTGCCCGCAGGAATGCGGTAGGCCCGCCTGCAGTGACGCGAATGACAGGCGGATGGGCGAGGCGAGGTTCGGGTCTGCGATCGGATAGGTCCTGACCGAGAGCGAGGCAGGCGACACACCGCCACGCGCCAGGGCCCTGCGCACAGATTCGAGAGTGTCATGCGTTGCCATTTCCCGGCCGCCGCCGGTCGGCACTTGGGCAACGAGCCCGCCGCGCCCGCTGCGCCGGTATTCTGCGGCAAAGCTGGCGACATCCTCGGCCTGGCGACTGTCGAGACCAGCACCGGCCCGCACGATGAAGACATCGAGCGAACGAGGGGCGTCACGCAGGACGATCGGATGCCGCTCGCGCAGATCGCTGGCACTGATCGAGCCGGTGACGTCGGTCTTCGTCGCGCAGGCACCGAGCCCAAGCCCGGCGGCCAGGACAGCGGCGACCTGCCAGCGGTGTGACCCGTGCTGTACTCGAACTGTCATGGCGCAGCCATCCCTCGCAGGTTCACAGAAGCAATTCAGTCGGCGATGAAGCCGACCCGACCCTTGTAGGCCTGCGGCAACGGCCCGCTGCTGGTGCCGTAGATCTTGTTGAGCCGGCCGAGCAGGACGGCCTGTGCGTCATGGGCATCGACGAAGCCGTCATCCGGGCGCTGGACCTGGTTCGGCTCCATCGGCTTGGCGATATAGGGGGTCGCCGTGATCATCAGCTCCGTCTCCTCGCGCTGGTAGTCGCGCGAGCGGAAGAGGACGCCGATGACAGGCAGGTTTATCAGGCCGGGGAAGCCGTTGATCGACTGTTTCGAGACCCGCTGGATGAGGCCTGCGGTCGCCAGCGTGCCGCCTGAAGGCAGCTCGACGGTGGTGTCCGACTTGCGCACGCGGAAGGCGGGAGCGTTGACGGCTTCCCGGGTGTTGCTGCCTCGGGTGACGTTACTCGTATTGCTGAGGCGCAGCTGGTTCTCGAAGTCGAGCTCCGTGACCTCTGTGGCGATGCGCATGCTGATCTTGCCGTCGGAGAGAACAATCGGCGTGAAATTGAGAGCAACGCCGACGGGCCTATATGTGATGCCAAGCGTGCACACACCTGCACCATCGCAGGTATAGCCATTGGGTACCGGGACCTCACCGCCCGCGGTGAACTTCGCGCTTTCGCCGGAGATTGCCGTAACCGTCGGTTCGGCCAGGACTCGCGCGAGGCCCGCCCGCTCCAGAGCACGCAAGGTGAAGTTCGTCGAATTGCCGATACCGGCCGTAATCGCGGTTGCAGCCAGTGCCTGCGGCTGAAGCGGCAAGGGGTTCTCGATCGAGGGCATGACCGAGAAGTTGCCGAGCTTCCATTCGCCGGAAGAGTTGATACCGAGCTGCTTGATCGCCTTGCGCGAGACCTCTGACACCACGACCTTGACCATGACCTGGTCGCGGCCGCGAATCGTCATCGAATTGATGACGGTGCCCCTGCCCCCGGAAAAGAAGCCGCCGGACGTGCCGACGAAGGCATTGGCGATATCTACGGCCTGGGTCGCTTCTGATGCGTTGGCGACATTGCCGGTGAGGAGGATCGTGTTCCCCGCCGGCCTCACCTCGATCTGCGCCTTGGGCATTGCGGCGCGCAGGGTCTGGCGCAGCACATTGAGATCGCGCCCGACCTCGATCTCGAGAGCCGAGATCTGGCGGCCTTCGGCGTCGATCACGAACATCGAGGTCGATCCGTCGGCGATGCCGATGATGAAGAGCTTGCGCGCCGAACGGACCACCGCGTTGGCGACCTTCGGATTGGCGACAAACACCTCCTTGGCGTCTCGCGGCAGCTCGACGATCAGCGAGCGTCCGATCGAGAGATCGAGCTTTCTGGCGATGGTGTGCTCACTCGCGCTGACATTCAACACCGGAGCCGGACCGGAGGACTGGGCCATGGCCGAAGTGCCGAGCAGCAGCCCAAGGGCTGGAACCACAGCAGATCGGGGAAGACGGATGACGATCATGGCTTCACGTTTCTGCTGGTGACGCCGTAACGCACGAGGGTCAGGCCGCCTTCGGTGTCGGGACGTCCGAGTTCGCCCGCGTCCTTGAGACTGCGGAGCGCCAGCGAGAGCGTGCCGGTCTTCTGCGCGTGAGCCACGTTCTCGACCTGCCGCGGGTCGAGTTCGAGCGTCGCAGTCTCRCCGATGACGACCTTYTCGCCGTTGCGTTCCTGAATGTTCTGGCCGATCGCCAGAACGCGGACATTGATCAAGATGGTCTCGCTGACGAAATTCTCGCTGGCGTTGGGACCGTTGTCTTCCTTGTAGGTGCGAATGATGTCGACCCGGTCGTTCGGCAGGATGAAACCGCCTGCGGTGTTGGCGCCGCGGCTGTCGGTGCTGATCGCGATGGCGCGCATACCAGTGGGCAGGACGGCCGAAAGGAATCCCGTTCCATCGGTCCTGATCAGCTTGTCGCGGCGGATCGGCTCGCCGCCCACCATGGCAAAGCGCGCGAGCTGGCCGGTGATCTCGGTTTCGGCCTCTGGCGCCTCGTCCCTGCGGATGACACCGGCCGGGACATTGGCGGCCGGCCAGTCGATCCATTTCAGGTCATTGGCTGCGAGCGTGTTACCGAGCGGGATATCGGCGGCCGCGACGAGCACGGGGACCGTCGGCGCCGCCTCGTAGCGGGTCACGGGCGCAGGCGCATTGGGGCGCTGGATCAACAACGCCGCGCCAAGTCCCGCGACGAGCGCGACGACAAGGATGATGATGCGGGCAGGACTCATGGACAACGATCCCCAGCCAATCTGGATTGGCTCTGGTCAGGATCGTGCCATCGGAATCGTCAACTTGTGGTTAACAGAGCGTATCTTTTTTGCCGGGATTTGCCCGACTTCGGCATTTCTCAACCCGCGACGGCGGAGCACCAAATCGCGGTCTCGGGCAGAATGAAGAGCGCCGCAAAGGCGAGCGCGATACCGTAGGGGACACCCTGATTGGCGGCATGAAGGCGCCGCGCCCAGGACCAGTTCTCGGCGACGACCGGCAGGGGGCGGGCCCGCAGTTGCAGAATGATGAGCGTAAGAACTCCACCGAAGACGGCAGCGATCAGGAGATAGGCCATCAGGTGATCGAAGCCGAACCAGAGAGTGGTCGCAGCCGCCAGTTTGGCGTCTCCGCCACCGATCCAGCCAGCAGCGAACAGGCCGAAGCAAATGACGAGCACCAGGCTGCCGGCGGCGAGATGCCAGCCAACTTCCGCCCAGGACAAGCCGAGCACAAGGGCGCAGACTGCAAAGAGCGCGACCAGGGCGAGGCAGAGCCAATTGGAGATCGTCATCGAAACGAGGTCACTTGCAGCCGCAAACGCCATGGCGGCTGGGAAGACGACGAGCATGACAAGGAGAGGGAGCGACATCGGTCCGATCCGGAAGAGCGCAATGTGAGTGAGCATGCCACGGAGGCCTCACCAAAGGCTTACTGAAAACGGATAGGGGAGGCGCGCTGGAAGCAGCGTGCCCACCCCAAAGGAAAACGCCCCGGATGGATCCGAGGCGTTCAGAAAGGCCACGGCCAACCTGAGGGTCGAGCGTCGCGTCGCTTAGGACGCAGCAGTACCCGCGAGCGAGTCCTTGATCGTCCCAAACAGCGTCTTCAGTTCGGTGCCGACCAGGCCCATGGCGCCGATGGCAGCGACGGCGATCAGGGCAGCGATCAGGCCGTATTCGATGGCGGTTGCGCCGGACTCGTCCTTGGCAAAGCGAGCGAACAGATTCTTCATGATGGAACTCCTTTTGCACCACGGTTTGACTGCTGCCTTCGCTCTAGCGGCTTCGGTCAGCGACAAGGAGGACACTACCCTGCGCCCCTTGCCGATCAGTTAAGAGAACCGAAGAATTCGCCCAATTTCGCGACCGTTATTTCGATGGTTAACGCCGAATTTATGAATTACAAGAGCCGAGAATAGGTTTCTGTTTCAAAAATATCTTCGTAACAACTAATACAATACGCACTATTGGGAGATTAGTTTGACGCTATAGAGATATATATGCCACTCAATACTTCAATCTTGAGCTTCTTGAGATCGCCCGCAGTGATGCCGAACCAGCGGATAAACGCCGCCCCGGAGTGGCATTAGGGTTTGATTCATCATTTTCGGCTTTCCTCCCGCCGTTGGAAACCTTGGGGCCCATGCCATGTCGACTGTCCTGAGCGGCGCAAGCTCCGTCCGCAGTCGCCGCAGGGCGCTGGCGATGGCGATGGCAGCATCTGGCCTGCTTCTGCTGGCAGCAGCGACGACGGTCCGAGCCGCTCCCGAACCGCCCCGGCCGGAGACCGTGGTCGTCACCGTCGATCACGCCAAGCTCGTTCGGCTGCCGGAGAGGGCGCAGACAGTCATCATCGGCAATCCGAGCATCGCCGATGTCTCGATCCAGAAGAACGGGGTGATGGTGGTCACCGGCAAGAGCTTCGGCGTCACCAACCTGATCGCGCTCGATGCCGGCGGTGGCCTCTTGGCGGAATCGCTCGTGCGCGTGAGCGCGGCCGCGGATTCGATCCTCACGGTACAGCGCGGGATGGAACGCGAGAGCTATTCCTGCACACCGACCTGCCAGCCCGCGATCCAACTCGGCGACGCCAATCGCTATTTCGGCGAGATCGGCGGACAAACGACGCGCCGCAACGCGATGGCAGGCGGCAGCGATAAGTGAGCGCCCCAAGCCGCGCGAACAAGATGAACCGCTTACTAACGCGGGCCGCGTCGAGGCACCGTTCCTCCTAACAGATCGGAAATCCTCTTCGGTTAGGATGCGCTTCGGCTGGTGGGCATCCCCGCTTCCACCCGCGCGAAGCCATGCTGGTCCCGCCGTTTCTGACGCGTGACCGCTGCGACATCGGGTTGTTCGAGCATGATGGCTCTAGATACCAAGCTGAGCTACCCGCCGGCCGCGCGGCGCAGCCGGCAGTTCTGGCGCGCGCTCMGACGTTTTGACGATGATCAGGCGGGCGCATCTGCCGTGGAGTTCGGGCTGATCGCAGCCCCGTTCCTCCTGATGATGTTCGCCATCATCGAAACGGCGTTGGTATTCTTGACTAGTCAGGTTCTCGAGGAAGCGGTTACGCAAACAGCTCGCAGCCTGCTGACCGGAGAGGCGGTCACAAAATATAAAGATGGCAACCCCGGCAAGAACGCCGAACAATTCAAGAAAGATATCTGTAGTAACGCAGGCGCACTGGTCAATTGCGATAACCTAATTATCGACATTCAAAACTTCGTAACTTTCTCTGAAGGAGACGATAAAACAATTAGTCCCATCAAGAAAGATGCCGTATCAAACGAAAATTCGATCGATACGAGCGGATGGGGTTTCAATCAACCTAAACCCAAGCAAATCGTGGTGGTTCGCGCGCTACTAAAATATCCAGTTCTTCTTGCCGACTGGAATAGCGCACTCGTAACGGTCAAGCCTAACACACGCGCTATCATCGCGACGACCGCATTCCGTGCGGAGCCCTTCATCGTTCCAGCAACGAGCCCCGGTTCATGAAGAGATACTTCTCGATACAGCAAAACCGGGCAGCGTTGCTGCTTCTAAGCCAACGGGTTTGGCGCGATCAGCAAGGGGCCGCCCTGATCGAGTTCGCCTTCGTTCTTCCAATCATGCTGCTAATCTATTTCGGCATAGCCGAAGTGGCCAAGGGCGTCATGATCGACCGGAAGGTGACATCGCTCAACAGGGCTCTGGCCGACCTTACGTCGCAGGTCGACTCCATTGCTACGGCTGACATGACCGATATCTTCAAAGCGGCCAGGTTGATCATGAAGCCGTTCAACGATGCCGCGCCCCAAATGATTGTTGCCAGTATCGTTACCGATGGAGCGGGGGTTGCGAAGGTCTGTTGGAGCGATGCGAGCAATGGTGCGAAAGCGCTAAAGCCGGGCGACGGCTTCACGTTGCCATCGGCCCTTCGCACACCCAATACATCCTTCATTCTGGCGAGAACGTCGTACACCTTCACTCCAACCATCGGTTACGTCTTGACCGGGCCGATCGCGATCAACAGCACTGACCTTTTCATGCGCCCGCGGCTGGGTAAGCCCGGCGGCAAGAACAAGATCGAGCAGGTCGAGCGGGTCGGCGTGCCGATGTGCCCGGCCCCCTGACCGGGGACCGGGCCCAGATAATCTCAGATCGTCTGATTATAGGCGCCCACTTCCGGGTTCTCGCGCAGCACGCCGTCGATGGCGGCAAACATCTCGCGCATGCGTGCTTCAGAGACCGGGCTTTCGCAGACGACGACGAGCTCCGGCTTGTTTGAGGAGGCGCGGACCAGTCCCCAGGTGCCATCCTCGTTGACGACGCGGACGCCGTTGACGGTGATCACGTCGCGGATCTTCTGGCCGGCGATGGTTTCGCCCTTGGTGTGCATGGCCTCGATCCGCTTCGTCACGCGGTCACTGACCTCGTATTTGATCTCGTCGGCGCATTTGGCTGCCATGGTCGGCGTGCCCCAGGTCTTGGGAACGGCGGCATAGAGTTCCGCCATCGACTTGTCCGGGTTGCGGTCGAGCATGTCGATGACGGCCAGCGCCGTGACGACACCATCGTCATAGCCGCGCCCGACCGGCGCGTTGAAGAAGAAATGGCCCGACTTCTCGAACCCCGCCAGCGCATTGAGATCGCGGACGCGGCGCTTGATGTAGGAATGGCCGGTCTTCCAGTAATCGGTCTTCACACCGAGCTTCTGCAGCTCGGGGTCGGTGATGAAGAGACCGGTCGATTTCACGTCGACGACGAACTGCGCTCCCGGATGCAGCCTGCCGAGGTCGCGCGCCAGCATCACGCCGATCTTGTCGGCGAAGATCTCCTCGCCGTGATTGTCGACCACGCCACAGCGGTCGCCGTCGCCGTCGAAGCCGAGCGCAACATCAGCGCCATGCTGCTTCACGGCATCCGCCATGGCATGCAGCATCTTCATGTCTTCGGGGTTGGGATTGTAACGCGGGAAGGAGTGGTCGAGCTCGGCATCCATCGGGATGACCTCGCAGCCGATCGCCTCCAGGATCTGCGGGGCGAAGGCGCCAGCCGTGCCGTTGCCGCAAGCCGCGATGACCTTGAGCTTGCGCGTGATCTTCGGCCGGTTGGTCAGGTCCTTGATGTAGACGGACGGGAAATCGGGAACGAAGACATAGGAGCCGCCACCCGACAGCTCGAAATCGGCCGCGAGCACGATGTCGCGCAGCTGGCCCATTTCGTCGGGGCCGAAGGTGACGGGGCGCTGCGCGCCCATCTTCACGCCGGTCCAGCCATTGTCGTTATGCGAGGCCGTGACCATCGCAACGCAGGGAACGTCGAGCGCGAACTGGGCGAAATACGCCATCGGCGACATGGCGAGGCCGATATCATGGACCTTGCAGCCCGCCGCCATCAGGCCGGTGACCAGCGCCATCTTGATCGACGACGAGTAGCCCCGGAAATCATGGCCGGTGACGATCTCGGGCTTGATGCCCATGCGCTTGATCAGCGTGCCGAGGCCCATGCCGACGGCCTGCACGCCCATCAGGTTTAGTTCCTTGCCGAAGAACCAGCGCGCATCATACTCGCGGAACCCCGTCGGCTTCACCATCGGCAGGGATTCATACTCGAAGGTATTCGGGAACAGCTCAGGCAGTGGCTTCGGGAACATCAAGGCATCCATTGCAAGGGAACATGCAGGGCGAACGAAGCATCAAGCCACATGAATGCAGCCTGACCGTGACACGGCAGCGACGCCGTCTTGACGGACACTTGGCATAGCGGATCGCGGCCGATTAGGAAACGCCGGAGACCGCCTAACCGCGCAGGATCATGCGACCGGTCTGGACCTCGTAGCCCTTGAGCTTGCTTAGAAAAGAGGTTCCAAGCAGGCTGACGGACAGCGCCCCAGCGGGCAACACCATGGCCTCGACATTGCGCACGATAATAGCACCGAGTCTGACTTCGCGCAGGTTCACCCGGGCGCCCCGTACGACGCCGTTGGCCGTTCGCAGCGTGACCTTGTAGTCGGAGGATGCGGGGCGGATGCCGAGCCCCAGGGCATCGCTCTCCGTCAACGCGATGAAACTCGCACCGGTATCGACCAGCATCCTGACGCGGTAATTGTCGATGGTCGGATGGACCATGTAGTGACCGCGAGAATCGGCCGCCACGGTGACCATCGGAGGCTCGCTCGATCGGGCGACTGGAGGCGGTGACGCGGGCGGTCGCGCGCCGGTCGCGACAGCCGCCGCGCGGGGCGTGTCATCATCCTCGACATAGCCTGCCAGACGCGTGCCGTATGACATCGCGCCGTAACCGACGGTAAAGGCTACTCCGAGTGCCCAGATGATGGGCCGTTGCGCCATCTGCTTTCAGTCTCCGCCACGTTCCGGGGATGCTGCACCTGGGACACTGCCGAAGAATGAACGGGAACGGGCGGATTGGCGGGTTCGGCCAAGCTCCGACCCGATGAATCCAAACAGACTTAACGTATCGTCATCCAAATTGGTGACATCTCAGAGGAAGCTGGCACCGGCCAGTGCCTCGATCTCCGGCCGGCGTGGCACGCTTGGTTGCGCACCGGACACCGTGCAGGCGAGCGAGCCGGCTGCGAGCCCGCGCTGAAGCGCGCTTGAAAAACCATAGCCGGCATCGAGCGCCGCCGCAAAGGCCCCGACGAAGCTGTCTCCGGCCGCGACCGTGTCGACAACCTCGACCTTCGGCGCTTCGAGGCGGCGCCGAACGCCGCCATGCCAACCGACGACGCCCTCGCCACCGAGCGTGACGACGCAGGCGATGCCGTGTTCGGCGTCGAGGCGCTGCGCGAAGGCGTCGGGCTCGCGTTCAGCCCAGCCCAATGCGCGGGCAAGTACCAGCGCCTCGTGCTCGTTGACGATCAGCATATCCAGGCAATCGAGCAATTCGGGAGCGGGCGATCCGGCCGGCGCCAGGTTCAGGATGACGCGCCCGCCGGCCTGCTTCGCCAGACGGGCCGCGATGATGCACTCCGTCTCCGGAACCTCGCGCTGCAGAAGCAGGATGTTGCGCTGGCCAAGCGACAGGTCGTGCAAGCCATCGGCCCTGGCCTGGGCATTCGCGCCGGCCGCCACCACAATCTGATTGGAGCCGGCGGCATCGACGGCGATGAAGGCGGCCCCCGTCGGTGCCTCGACCCGCTCGACCAGCGCGAGATCGACACCGTCGGCGGCCAGCAGGGACAGGGCGATCTCGGCAAAGGCATCGCGCCCGACAGCGCCGGCGAGCACCACCTCGGCGCCCGCCCGGCGGGCGGCAAGCGCCTGGTTGGCCCCCTTGCCGCCGGGATGCAGCGCATAGCCCGGGCCCATCACCGTCTCGCCTGCTCCCGGCAGGCGCTCGACCGGCGTGACAAGATCGACATTCAGGGACCCGAAGACGGTGATCACGCCAGCAGCCTCGCAGCCAGGCGTTTCACACCCGCAATGAAGGCATCTTCCGGCGGCGTGATCCGGAAAGGCAGGCCCGCGGCCTCGAACGCCGCTCCATAGCTCGCAGCCAGCGCTCCATCGGCCACGAGATGGACCGTGGTCGGGCGCCCAAACAGCGCCTGCGCGCCGGCAATCTCCTGACCAACCAGCAGCGCCGAGAGATAGGGCCCGACCGCGCCACCGTTCATCCGCCCCGCCAGCACCTCGGTACGCGCTGCAAAGGCTGCGTTGAGCAGCCCGGCAGGCCGTGCTGCCGCTGCAAAACCACGCTGGATCCCGATGCTTGCGTCGTCCCCCGACGGCTCTTCGGCAAGGCGCGCCAGAATCGAATGCTGACGCAGCAGGCCATAGATCTCTCCGGTCATGAAGCTGGCAAAGCGCGTGATCCTGTCGTCCCGCAACTCAGCCCATTTCGAATGGGTGCCGGGCAGGCAGGCGATGCCATCGGTGAGACCGAGTCCGACGATTAGCGTTTCCTCGCCGCGCATGACATCGAATGCGCCATCGTCCCAGGAGAGGCCGGGGAGCACGGTTGCGCGCGTTCCGTCCTCCAGCGTCACCGCGATGCCGGCATCTGCCAGCGCCTCGGTTGAGGCAGGGCAAGCAACGTAAGGCGCCTCGACCCAGYCATTGCGGCTGCCGACCATCCCTGCGAGCACGATCGCGGCATCCGGCCGCCTGCGGCGGAAATCACCGGCGATCGCCTCGAAAGCGGCCGGGAAACCTCCGGCCGGCACGGATTGGATGCCCTGATCCGCAATCCGCCGGTCCATCACGCGGCCGTCCTCGCCAATGAGGAAGGCGCGGGCACGGGTGGTGCCCCAGTCGAGCGCGATCAAGGGTTTCGGCATGGCGGGCTCYGGCACGGCATCGGTCATGGCCCTGCCTTGCCGCATCAGGCGCGGGCAAAGCAAAGCGTTGACCCGACTATCTCCTTGGCCCGCAAGCCGGGGTCAAGCCCGCGCATGCCGCACGGGCTCAGACGTCGAAGAACACCGTCTCGCCTTCGCCCTGCAGCCGGATGTCGAAATGGAAGACGCCGTCCGGGCCACGTTGCGCGATCAGCGTTTCACGCCGCTCATGCGGGACCAGCGCGAGCACTGCATCGGACGCATTGGCAGGGTCGTCCGAGAAATAGATGCGGGTCACCAGCCGGAGCAGGAGCCCGCGCGCGAAGACCGAGACGGCGAGATGCGGCGCCTGCCTCGTACCGTTTAGCCCCTCCACCGCGCCCGGCCGCACCGTCTCGAAGTGGAAAAAGCCTTCCGGCGACGTTTCCGCCCGGCCGAAACCTGTGAAGCCGGCATTGCCCCCGGCATTGTGATGCCCATCCGCATCGGCCTGCCAGACCTCGATCATGGCGTCCGGCACCGGCTCGCCATCGCCATCGAGGACATGGCCACGAATGGTGATGCGCTCGCCCGAGACGCCATCGGTCGCGATCCGCTCATTGGCCAGCTCCGAACCGCCATAGGCACGGGGCGTCAGCGCGTAAGCGTAGAAGGGGCCGACCGTCTGCGAGGGGGTGAGGCCCAGGGCGGGCTTGCGCTCAGTCATCATGCGGCTCCTCGAGCGGCGTCGCGTCGCGACCGCGCAGAACGATGTCGAACTGGTATCCCAGCGCCCATTCCGGTTCGGTCGTGTCGATGTTGAAGCGCGAGATCAGGCGCTCCCGTGCCTTCGCGTCCGGGATCGACTGGAAGATCGGGTCGTAGGCGAAAAGCGGATCGCCCGGGAAATACATCTGGGTGATCACGCGCGAGAGGAAGCTCGGCCCAAACAGCGAGAAATGGATATGCGCCGGGCGCCAGGCATTGTGATGGTTGCGCCAGGGATAGGCGCCGGGCTTGATGGTGACGAAGCGATAGCGCCCCTCCGCATCGGTMATGGCGCGGCCGGCCCCCGTGAAGTTCGGGTCGAGCGGCGCGGGATGCTGATCGCGCAGATGAACGTAGCGCCCGGCCGCGTTGGCTTGCCAGATCTCGACCAGGGTATGCGGCACCGGCCTGCCATCCTCGTCAAGCACCCGGCCCGTCACGATGATCCGCTCGCCGAGCGGCTCACCCTCATGCTGCAGGGTCAGGTCTGAATCGCCGGCTTGCACGGCGCTATGGCCGAACGCCGGACCGCTGATCTCCGACAGCGTATGCGGCAGCAGGATCAGGGGCTGCGAGGGCGCGCGCTTCAGCGTGCTCGTATAGGCCGGCGACGCGTTGAGCGGATGGGCCTTCAGGCCATCGCGTGGATAGATCAGGCTCATGCCGCTACTCCATGCGCTCGCTTGGTCCGGGCGTGCAGATCGCGCAGGATCTCGATCTCCTGCGCGGTCGGCGCCGGAGTTTCGACGAGTTCGCCAGCGAAACGCAAGGTCCAGCCGCAACCGGCCTGAACCTGATCCCGCGTCACGCCGGGATGCAGCGCAGTCACAGTCAGCTCGGCGGTCTCGGCATCGGGTTCCATGACGCAAAGATCGGTGATCACCTTGGTCGGCCCCTTCGTCTTGAGGCCGAGCCGCGCCCGGTCGCCATTGCCCTTGCCGTGGCCGAAGGATGTGATGAAGGGCAGCGTCTCGACGAAGGCCCGCGAGCCCATGGCCATCGTGATGAAGATCTCGCCACAATTGCTGGCGATCTCCGGCGCGCCGCCGCCGCCGGGAAGCCTCACCTTGGGCGCGGCATAGTCCCCGACGACCGTGGTGTTCAGATTGGCAAAGCGATCGATCTGCGCGCCGCCCAGGAAGCCGATAGTGATCCGGCCGCCCTGCAGCCAGTAGCGAAACATCTCGGGCACGCCGACCGTGGTCAGCGCGGTATCACAGAGCTCCCCGTCGCCGATCGAGAGCGGCAGCACGGAGGGGCGGGTCGAGAGCGTACCGGATTCGTAGATCAGCGTGATCTTCGGGGCATGTGTCAGGCGCGCCAGGTTGCACGCGGCCGAGGGCGCGCCGATGCCGACGAAGCAGACGCCGTCATTGGTCAGCAGGCGGGCGGCCGCGATGCTCATCATCTCGGTGGGCGTGTGGCTGATGGGAGTATGACTCATGGCGCTGATCCTCACGCGGCCTGCCGAGCAAGGCCGGCATGGTGGGCAAACACCTCCGGCCCCTGCTCCAGGACATTTGCCTTCATCCAGGCCATGAATGTGTCACGCTCCCGGGAGATCTTGTCCCAGGCAATGTAGAAATCATTGGCGCGCTTGTAATAACCCTGGGCGTAGGACGGGTAGGCGCCGCCCGGCACCTTGGCGATGGCGGTCACCACCCAGGACGGCAGGATAACGGCATTGGCATTGCGTGGGCCAAAGTCCTCGACGATCTCCTCGACGGTAACCAGCGAACGCCTGGCCGCCAGCACGACCTCCTTCTGCACGCCGACGATGCCCTCGAGCAAGACATTGCCCTCGCGGTCCGCCTTCAGCGCATGAACGACAGCGGCGTCGGGCCGAATGGCGGGAACCGTCGCCAGGACTTCCCCGGTATAGGGGCAGGTAACGGATTTGATCCGGGGATTGACCTTGGGCAGGTCGACGCCCTTGTAGCCGCGAAACACTGCGAAGGGCAGGTTGGCGGCGCCGGCCTCATAGGCATTGGCCATGGCGGCGTGGCTGTGCTCTTCAAGCTCAAGCTTGTGCGGCCAGCCATTCTCGACCGCATCGCGCAGGCGATGCAGCGAGCCGACGCCAGGGTTGCCGCCCCAGGAGAAGACCAGCTTTTCGGCGCAGCCCATCCCGATCATCTGATCGTAGATCAGGTCGGGCGTCATGCGGATCAGCGTCAGTCGCGTGCGGCCCTGACGGATCACCTCATGCCCGGCAGCATGCGGGATGAGATGAGTGAAGCCTTCCATCGCGATGGAGCAGCCGTCACGCACCACCGCCTCGATTCCCTCGGCGAGGGAGACGAACTCAGCCACCTTGACATCTCCTCATTTTGTGCGTTAATCGCACATCGTTTTGATTTTCGAACAATACCCATTGCGTCAACAGGGGTCAAGATTGGACACGGCAGCGTCGGATCGCGACCATATGGCCGCCTTGGAAAAGGGGCTGGCCGTGATCGAATGCTTCGACGCGGCGCATGAGAAGCTCACCATCGCAGACGTGGCGCGCGCCACCGAATTGTCCCGCGCGGCGGCCCGGCGCTGCCTTCTGACGCTCACAAGGATCGGCTACGCCGAATTCGACGGCAAGTTCTTCCGGCTGACGCCGCGCGTGCTCAGGCTCGGCCATGCCTGGCTGGCCTCCAGCGCCCTGCCCCAGCTCGTCCAGCCCTTCCTGGAGCGGCTGTCCGAGGAAACCCATGAATCCTCCTCGGCCTCACTGCTCGACGGACACGAGATCGTCTATATCGCGCGTTCGGCGCAGAGGCGGATCATGTCCGTCGGCCTTTCCGTCGGCTCGCGTCTGCCCGCCTTCTGCACCTCGATGGGGCGCGTCCTGCTCGCAGCGCTGCCACCGGACGAGGCCCGCGAACGGATTCTGTCCGGCCGGCCGCGAGCGCTGACGCCTCATACCGTAACGGAGCCGGAACGGATCATGGCCGCCTTGGCGGCGGCGCGCGAACGGGGTTACAGCGTGGTCGATCAGGAACTGGAACTTGGCCTGATCTCGATGGCGCYCCCCCTCGCCAATGCGCGTGGCGAGACCGTTGCCGCCTTCAATATTTCCGGACAGGTGCAGCGGACCTCGGCCGAGGAGATGGTGGCGCAGTTCCTGCCGCGCATGCGCTCGATGCAGGCGATGCTACGCCCGCTGATCAAGTAAGGACATCACGATGCTTACCCTGCAGTCCGGGCCTCTCTCCGCCGCGATCGCGCCCGAGGTCGGTGCGATGGTGACCGCGCTCGAATGGCGCGCGCCTGACGGGCAGTTGCGTTCGCTTCTGCGGGCGCCGGCGGGGGCGGTTCCCTCGATCGCGGCCCCCAATCGCTTCGGCAGCTGGGCCATGCTGCCCTTTGCCAATCGCGCCTTCGATTGCGTCATCGACGATGGCGAKCAGCGCTTTCGGGTGCCGGCCAACGATCCTGCGGGAACAGGCAGCATTCATGGTTTCGGCTGGCAGTCGGACTGGGAGGTCCTGCGGTATGACCACGGCCATACCGTCCTGGAACATCGGCGCAGCGCCGGTGAAGATCCCTACCGCTACCGCGCGCGGCAGGAGATCAGCCTCGACGATTCCGGTATGACCATCACCCTTGCGATCATAAACGAGGCGGATGTGGCCCTACCCTTTGGTTTCGGGCTCCATCCCTGGTTTCCCGCGGCTGCGGATACGCGCCTCAGAATGCGCTCCGACGGCGCATTGATCCTCGGCAACGGCTTCCGCGCGACCGGCTCGCAACCGCTCGCAGATGGCGGCCCCTATGCCGCCAGCCCGCTCTTCGCAACTCGGGCAGAAACGGCCTGGAGTTTCCTCGGTTGGGATGGCGCTGCGCGCATGGAAACACCGTCGCGCGGCGTCGCCATCACCGTCACGGCAAGCGAAACGCTGCGCTGCCCGGTCGTATGGGCGCCTCCTGGTGCCGACTTCCTCTGCGTCGAGCCGCAAAGCCACGCCATCGGTTCGCCGAGCGAGGCTGCAGCGCGCGCGACCTCTCCGCTCACCCGGCTTCAGCCGGGCGAGACGCTCAGCGGCTGGATGCGGATCGCCGTGGAGGCGATCTGAGCCCTTATCTCCAGGTCGGCCCGGCCCGGTAGGGCTGGTAGCCATAGGCGTTGGGCGGCAGGGTCGGCCGCATGAAGAGCTGATCACGCGCCGCATCCCAGTTCGGCACGCCACGCTGATGCGCGATCGCGGCCGCACGCTGCTTGGACTTCGACTGCGCAATGGCGACCTTGCTCTTTTGAGGCGCCTTCGCGAGCTTGCTCTTGGCACCGCCTGCCCTGGCAAATTGCGACAGCCCGTCCGAACTGGCACCATTCAGCGCAATACGCGTCTGGCCGGCACCGTGCTTCTTGACCAGCGCAAACAGCTTGGCGGCATGGGCAGGATGCAGCCGGATGCAGCCATGCGATGCCGGCCGGCCGAGTGCACCTACCGCTGTCGTGCCGTGGATGGCATAGCCACCACGGAAGAACACGGAATAGGGCATCGCCCCGCCATATTTGCGCGAGTACCAGCTCCGCTCCAGCCGCGTCGGGCTATAGACGCCGTTGGGCGAGCGGAATCCCTTGCGGCCTGATGAGATCGCCCAATTGTAGATCTCTCCGTCAGTGGTCGTCACCTGCATGCGCTGGGCAGCCAGGTCGACCCGGACCTGAACGCCGGCCTGGGCCGAAGCCAAGCCGGCAAGCGAAAGAAACAATACGGCGAGGACGCCGAGGACGCGACGCATCACACCACTCCTGAAGACGCAACCGTTGCAAGAATTCGGCGTTGTCGGATGCGATGCTCCGCCGCCTTTACTCTAGGAAACGCCCTTCAGCCCCCAGTTGTAAAGCAGAAAGCCGCAACTTGGTTTCCGCGCGGCCGGCTTGACCTGCAGGCGTCCCCTACAACATCGGCAGGGAACGGGGCTTGGGTCCACGTGGAAAAGCAGCGTCGATCCGCGCGATCTCGCTGTCGCTCAGGTGCAGCCTCAGCGCACCGGCATTGTCCTCGACATGTTGGGCCCTGGCGGCCTTCGGGATCGCGAAGACCGGGGATTGGCGGGTCAGGAAGGCAAGCGCGACCTGACGCGGTGTTGCTCCATGCGTGATCGCAACATCGGTGAGCACGCGGCCGCCGGCACTTGCGGCTAAGGGAAAATCATCCTGACCAAATGGGCTGTAGGCGGTCACCGCAACGCCGTGACGCTCGCACCACGGGATGACCATATGCTCGATGGCACGTTCGCCGAGATGATAAAGGACCTGGTTGCAGGCGATGATGCCCTCGCCGGCAATCGCCAGCGCCTCGTCGAGATCATCGACGTCGAAATTGCTGACGCCCCAGGACAGAAGCTTGCCCTGGCGCTTCAGGTCCTCGAAGGCTGCGAAAGTCTCCTCCAGCGCGTATGAGCCGCGCCAATGCAGCAGGAAGCAGTCGAGCCTGTCGGTGCGCAGCCGCCTCAGCGATTCCTCGCAGGCCCTGCGCGTCCCCGCACGAGAGGCGTTGTACGGCAGCACCTTGGAAACGAGGAAGACCTCGTCTCGTCGCCCGGCGATGGCTTCTCCGACAATCTCCTCCGAGCGGCCAGAGCCATACATCTCTGCCGTGTCGAGATGGCGCAGGCCAAGGTCGAGCCCGCGACGCAATGCCGCCACCGCGCCGGCCTGATCGGCGAGTTCGATGTTCCAGGTGCCCTGGCCGATGACGGGGAGCGACGGGCCATTTGCTCCGAATTGCCGGGCCTGCATCGCACTCTCCCCATCCGTGCCGGTACTACACCGGTGGCGTACCGTTGGCCGAAAGCACTTCGCCGGCCAGATAGAGCGAGCCGCAGATCAGGATGCGCGGCGGCCCCCGCCAGGTCCGCACTGCAATCTCGCGCAACGCCTGCTCGACCGAGCCCGCGACCTCGGCATTCAACCCGGCGACCCGCGCGAGAGCCGCAACCTCCTCGGCCGGGCGAGCAGCAAGCTGGTTGTGGATCGGCACGGCAAAGAGCGCATGCGCGAGCCCCTTGAAATGCCCGAGCGTCGCCGTTGCGTCCTTGGTCGAGAGCAATCCCGCGATCATGACGAGCGGAGCCGGGTTCTTCTCCTCCAGGTCGGCCATCGCCTGCGCAAGAACGCGGCCGCCATCGGGATTGTGGCCGCCATCGAGCCATAGCTCGGCGCCAGCAGGCACGAGTTCGGCGAGTTGGCCGCGCGCCAGCCTTTGCAGCCGTGCCGGCCATTCGGCATTGAGCATGCCCTGCTCGAAGGCGCGGGCCGGCAGGCCGCCATATCCGGCTGCGCGCAAGGCCGCTATGGCCGTACCGGCATTGACGTGCTGATGACGCCCGGTGAGGCGCGGCAACGGCAGATCGAGCAGGCCGTCGCCATCCTCGTAGACCAGCCGTCCACCCGCCTCGTGAATGTTGAAGTCCTGCGCGCCGATCAGAATTTTCGAGGCGCCCACGCGTTCGGCCGCGGCTTCGAGCACGGCCGTCGGCTCCGGTTCCTGTGGCGCAATCACGGCCGGGGCGCCGCGCTTGAAGATGCCGGCCTTCTCGCCCGCGATCTTGGTGACGGTATCGCCGAGATACTCGGCATGGTCCATCGAGACCGGCGTCACCACCGTGCAGGCGGGATGGGCGACGACATTCGTGGTGTCGAAGCGACCGCCGAGACCGACCTCGAGCAGCAGAACGTCGGCCTTGTGCTCGGAGAAGAGAAGCATGGCGGCCGAAGTGGTGATCTCGAAGAAGGTGATCTGGTCGCCGGCATTGGCCCGTTCGCAGCGCTCCAGTGCCTCGACCAGCACGGCCTCGTCGACGAAACGACCGCCGCCCGGCTGACCGAGCCGGATGCGCTCATGAAAGCGCACCAGATGCGGCGAAGTGTAGACATGGACGCTGAGACCCGCCGCCTCGAGAATCGCCCGCATGAAGGCGATGGTCGAACCCTTGCCATTGGTGCCGGCGACATGGATCACCGGCGGCAGGCGCTTGTGCGGGTCGCCGAGCCGCTCCAGCAAGGTCAGGATGCGGCCGAGCGAGAGATCGATCAGCTTGGGATGCAGCGCCAGGAAGCGCGCCAGCAGCGTGTCGGAAGACCCCATGATGCGCTCGGCCTCCGGCCGTCCGTTATCCGTGTCAGGCCGCTTCGGGGACCGGCCCGACCGGTTGCTTGGCATCAGCTGCCGGCTCGGACTGCTTGGTCAGCAGGCGGCCCAGCCGCGCCAGCGTCGCCGGAATCTCATGGCGATGGACAACCATGTCCACCATGCCGTGATCCTTGAGATATTCGGCGCGCTGGAAGCCCTCGGGCAGCTTCTCGCGGATGGTCTGCTCGATGACGCGCGGGCCCGCGAAACCGATCAGGGCGCCCGGCTCGGYGATGTGGACGTCACCCAGCATCGCGTAGGAAGCCGTGACGCCGCCGGTGGTCGGGTTGGTCAGAACCACGAAATAGGGCAGCCCAGCCGCGCGCAGACGCCTGATCGCGACCGTCGTCCGCGGAAGCTGCATCAGCGAGAGGATGCCCTCCTGCATGCGCGCACCGCCGGAGGCGGCGAACACGACATAGGGTGTCTTCTTCTCGAGCGCAGTCTCGGCGCCCTTGATGAAGGCTTCGCCCGCCGCCATGCCGAGCGAGCCGCCCATGAAGTGGAAGTCCTGCACGGCAATCGTCAGGGGCAGGCCCTGGACGCGGCCGAAGCCGACCTTGAACGCATCGGCCGCGCCGGTCTTGGCGCGCGCGTCCTTGAGGCGGTCGACATAGCGCTTCTCGTCACGGAACTTCAGCGGATCGACCGCGACCTCCGGCAGCGGGACATCGACCCATTTGCCCTCGTCGAAAGTCAGGCGCAGCCGATCCTGCGCGGTGACGCGCATATGATGGTCGGAGCCCGGAATGACGAAGCCATTGGCCTCTACGTCCTTGTGGAAGACCATCTGCCCGGAATCAGGGCACTTGATCCAGAGGTTCTCGGGGCTCTCGCGCTTGAACAGGGTCTTGATGCGCGGGCGAACGACTTCGGAAATCCAGTTCATCGGATCATCCTTGAAACGTGTGACTGGAGCGGCCGGGTCAGGCCGCCTTGGAGACCGTGCGGATGCCGGCAGCCAGTTCCGCAACCAGCGAGGTGACCGCCGAAACCGTCTTGTCCGTGGCCTTGCCGTCCGCATCCAGCGAGAGGCGAACCCGCTCGACGAGCGCGGAGCCGACGACGACCCCGTCGGCGCCCTTCGCGATGGCTGCGGCATCGGCCGCCGTTTTCACGCCAAAGCCGACAGCGACCGGCAGATCGGTGTGGCGCTTGATCCGGGCCACCGCATCGCCGACCGCGTCGTAGCTCACGATCGCGCCACCGGTTACGCCCGTCATCGAGACATAATAGACGAAGCCAGAGGTGTTGCTGAGCACCTTCGGCAGGCGCTTGTCGTCGGTCGTCGGCGTGGCCAGACGGATGAAGCTGATACCGGCCTCAAGAGCCGGCAGGCAGAGCTCCACATCCTCTTCCGGCGGTAGGTCGACAACGATGAGCCCGTCGACGCCGATCCGACGCGCATCCTGCAGGAAGCGCTCGACGCCATAGGCCCAGATCGGATTGTAGTATCCCATCAGCACGATCGGCGTGTCATGGCCGGCCTTGCGGAAGGACTCGACCATGGCCAGCGTCTTCTTCAGCGTCTGCCCCGCCTTCAAGGCCCGCTGGCCCGCGAGCTGGATCGGGACGCCGTCGGCCATCGGATCGGTGAAGGGCACGCCGAGCTCGATCACATCCGCGCCTGCCTCAGGCAGGGCATTGAGGATCGCGCTTGCGGTCTCGAAATCCGGGTCGCCAGCGGTGACGAAGGTCACCAGCGCTGCCCGACCTTGGGCAGCGCAAGCGGCGAAGCGGGACTGGATGCGGGTCTGGCCGGTCTCTGTCATGAGCGTGCGGTTAGCATGAAGGGGGCGGGCTGGCGAGGGCTCAGGGCGCGATGCGCCAAACCGTACGCAGCGAACTCGTCACCGTGATCTCGCCGGGTTCGACCGAAATCGGTGCAGCACCAGCCGCCATGCGGAAGGCACGAACATCGCCCGCGGCGCGGCCTGGGACTTCGGCTTCAGCCTCGACGATCGAGACCAGCTCGCCGACCTTGACGCCGAGTGCCGTGGCATGGAGTTCGGCCCGCGCACGCGCCGCCTCCGCCGCCTTCAGGCGCGCGGCATCCTTGGCCCTGCTCTCGTCCGCAAGCCCGAAGCTTATGCCGGACATCTCGTTCACGCCGGCCTTTGCCAGCGCGTCGATCAGCGGACCGGCCTTGGCGAGATCGCGCACGGTGACGGTCAAGCCGGTGCGGGCCTCGTAGCCGTCGATCGTGGCGGCGCGCGGCGGCTTCGGACCGGGAGACATGGAAGGCTGCGTCATGCGCGGCATCAGCGAGACCTGCGAGGTCATCAGATCGGCTGGGGCGATGCCCGCCGCCTTGACGGCTTCGACCAGCCTGGCCAGCGCCGGCGTGTTCTGGGCGAGAGCCTCGGCGGCCGTCTTGCCCTCGCTGACAATGCCGGCCTGCAGGATCGCGATATCGGGCCTGACCCTGACCTCGCCCTCGGTCCGGATGACGATTCCCTCGGCGGGAGCCACCGTGTTCGCGGTCTGGGCCATGACGGGGCCAGACAGAACCAGCATGGCGGCGAGCAGAATCGTCTTCTTCATCGTTTTATCCTCAGACTATCGGACGGGGCCGGCATCACCGTCCCGCCAGAATCTCCGCCACTTGCGGAATATCCTTGTCGCCACGACCGGAAAGATTGACCACCATCAGGTGGTCCTTCGGCTTTTGCGGCGCAAGCTCGGCTACACGAGCAAGCGCATGTGCCGATTCCAAGGCAGGAATGATGCCTTCGAGCTTGGAGATGAGCTGGAAGGCCTCCAGCGCCTCCTCGTCAGTGGCGGACAGATATTTGACCCGGCCGACATCGTTGAGCCAGGAATGCTCAGGGCCGATGCCKGGATAGTCGAGACCGGCCGAGATCGAGTGCGCATCCTTGATCTGCCCGTCATCATCCATCAGCAGATAGGTGCGGTTGCCATGCAGCACGCCGGGACGCCCGCCCGTCAGCGAGGCGGCATGCAGGCCGCTCGGGATGCCGTGCCCGGCCGCCTCGACGCCATAGATTTCGACCGTGGGATCGTCGAGGAAGGGGTGGAACAGCCCCATGGCGTTCGAGCCGCCGCCGATGCAGGCGATCAGCGAATCCGGCAGGCGCCCCTCGAGCTCCTGCATCTGCTCGCGCGTTTCCCTGCCGATGATCGACTGGAAGTCGCGGACCATGGCGGGATAGGGATGCGGGCCGGCCACCGTGCCGATGCAGTAGAAGGTCGTCGCGACATTGGTCACCCAGTCGCGCAGGGCCTCGTTCATCGCGTCCTTGAGCGTCTTGGTTCCGGATTCGACCGGCACCACGGTGGCGCCCAGCATCTGCATGCGAAAGACGTTCGGCGCCTGACGGGCGACGTCGACCGCGCCCATATAGACGATGCATTCGAGGCCGTAGCGCGCGCAAAGCGTTGCGGTGGCGACGCCGTGCTGACCGGCGCCGGTCTCGGCGATGATGCGCTTCTTGCCCATGCGCCGCGCCAGCAGGATCTGGCCGAGCACATTATTGACCTTATGCGAGCCGGTGTGATTCAGCTCTTCACGCTTGAGATAGATCTTTGCGCCCCCGAAATGATCCGTCAGGCGCTCGGCCAGATAGAGCGGCGACGGCCGGCCGACATAGTGCTTGAGGCCACCAGCCATCTCGGCGTGATAGGCCGGATCGGCCTTGGCGGCATCATAGGCCTGTTCCAGTTCCAGGATCAGGGGCATCAACGTTTCGGCAACGAAACGACCACCGAACATGCCGAACCGGCCGTTCTCGTCGGGCCCGGAACGATAAGTATTCGGATTGCGGGGCGCGTTCATGTCGGGCCTGCCTTCTTCAAATCCTGCGCCGCCTGACGTGCGGCGGCGATGAAATCCCTGATCCGGCGGATATCCTTGACGCCGGGCGCGCTTTCGACGCCGGACGACACATCTACCCCGGCAGGCCGGGCAATGCGGATGGCATCGGCAACATTCGCCGGATCGAGGCCGCCCGATAGCATGAAGCGCAAAGCCGGGTCGAGGCCGGAGAGGATCGTCCAGTCGAAGGGCCGGCCGTGGCCACCGGGATAGGCCGCATCCTTCGGCGGCTTGGCATCGAGCAGGATGCGGTCCGTCACCGCGACATAAGAGGACATGGCGGCAAGATCGGACGGGGCAGCGACACCCAGCGCCTTCATCACGCGAAGACCGGTCGCGGCCTTGAGCGCCAGCGCCTGCTCCGGCGTCTCGCGGCCATGCAGCTGAAGCCAGTCCGGCCTGAGCGCGTCCACGAGTTCCCTTGCCCGCGCCACATCGAAATCCACGATCAGGGCCACGATCTCGGCGCGGCCGCGCGCCATCTCGGCGAGCGCCATCGCGCGAGCCATATCGATGAAGCGCGGACTCTTCGGGTGGAAGACCAGCCCGACCATGTCGGCACCGGCGGCGAGCGCCGCCGCCATCGTCTCACGCGTGGAGAGACCGCAAATCTTGACGGTGAAGGCATCGGAGCTTTGCGACATTCCCCGGCAATAGGACATCTGCCGCGGGCCCGGCAACCTCCATGTCCCCGTGCGCCATGCCCTCTTGCGGCGCGCCCCACTTGCGACATGATCACGAGCGAAGCCAAGCGCGTCGCGGGGGCGACGGCAAAGCGGTCAGGATTGGTCCGGCATGGGGCGGCGCGGTTTCATGGCTCTGGCGGGCCTGCTGGCGATCTTCGGTATCGCCGCGTCGGTCTTCTACGTCCTGAACCAACCCCGGACGCTCAGACTCGCCGTCGGCCCGCTCGGATCGGAGGATGCGCGCATGGCCGCAGGCTTCGTACAGGGGCTCAGCCGCGAAAAATCCTCGATCCGGCTTCGCCTGATCCTCACGGAGGGCTCCGAGGAGAGCGCCAAGCGCGTCGACAGCGGCCAGGCCGATCTCGCCATCATCCGTCCCGATATCGCGCTGCCGGAGAATGCCGACACCGCCCTGATCACCCGCCGCACCTTCCCCTTCCTGATCACCAACAAGGAAACCGCAATCGGGCGTATCGCCGATCTGCGCGGGCGCAGGATCGGCGTGGTGCGTAATCCGGCAGGCAATATCGCGCTGGTCAAGCGCGTGCTGGCGCAATACGAGGTCAAGCCGGAGGAGGTCGAGATCGTCGGGCTGAACTCCGAAGAGATCGTACCCGCCGCGCGCGAACGCAGGATCGATGCGTTCTTTTCGATCAACGCCGTCGGTTCGCGCATTAACAATGACGGCCTGAGCAAGCTCAAATTGGCCTGGGGCGACGACCCGGTCCTCATTCCGATCAGCGCGGCGGATGCGATCACCGCGCGGCACAGATCGATCGAAACCGGAGAGATCGTGCGCGGCGCGCTCGGCGGAGACCCGCCGCGCCCCTCCGAGAGCCTGACGACGATCTCCGTGACCTCACGGCTGGTTGCGGCCCAAAGCCTCGACGACGCCGTCGTCGGGGATCTCGTCAAGGACCTGCTGGCCCTCAGGCTGACGCTGGCGGCCGAGCTCCCGTCGATCCAGGGACTGGAGACACCCTCGACCGACAAGGACACACCGCTGCCGGTTCATCCCGGCGCGGCAGCCTTCATCGACGGCGAGCAGGAAACCTTCTTCGAGCGCTATGGCGACTGGTTCTATCTGGGCGTGATGGCGCTTTCGCTGCTAGGCACCGGTTTCGCCGGCCTGCTCAGCCATGACAGCACGCTCCGCCGACGCAAAGCCATGGCGGGGCTAGACCGGCTTGTCGCGATGCTCTCCGCCATCCGCTCCGAACAGGACGAGACCGCCCTCCAGAATTTCGAACGCACGGCCGATGCGATCCTGGCCGAGGTGCTCTCGAATTTTTCGAGCGGCGATGTCGACGCCAGCGGCCTCGCCGCATACCGGCTCGCCATGGATCAGGTCGGGCGCGCCGTAGCCGAGCGCAGGCAGACCCTTCTCGACGCCGAGGGCACGCCGGCCGCGTGATCCGGCAGCTTCCAGCCCCGCCACTTGGGGCATGCATGAGCATGGCAGTTTGCTTTTATTTCGGTAATTTCCTAAATAACGAAGATGAACATGGTCTTCAAAGCGCTCTCCGACCCGACACGCCGTGAAATCCTGCGGCTGCTGCGCGAACGGGACATGACAGCCGGAGAGATCGCGGCCCGTTTCAACCTCGCCAAACCCACCTTGTCCGGCCATTTCGCCGTCTTGCGCGAGGCGGACCTGATCCAGAGCGACAAGCTCGGCACCACCATCACCTACCGCCTGAACCTGTCCGTGCTCGAAGAGGCAATGTGTCTGTTCCTCGACCATTTCGGGCTCGCTCTCGAACCGAGGCCTCGCGCGGCCAAACCAAAGGACGCTCAATCATGATCCGCTCCACCATGACCCTGAGCCTTGCCGTCCTCGGCAGCATGCTCGTCGCTTCGACCTATGCGTTGATGCATGTGTCGCCCGATGCCCGGATCGCCATTCATTTCGGGATCGACGGCCAGCCAGACGGCTTCGCCGGGCCCTGGGTGGCGTTCCTCAGCCTGCCCGTCATCGCGGGGTTCGTCACGGCACTGTTCGCGCTGCTGCCGCGCATGGAGCCCCGCGCCGACAATCTTGCCCGCTCCGGCAAGGCCTACACCGCAACATGGAGCGCCGTTATGCTCATGATCGCGGCGTGCCACGCGCTTCTGATTGCGCACGCACTTGGGTATGCGGCCGATGTTCCACGCCTGGTGACCGCGATGCTCGGCCTCTTCCTGGTCGTCACCGGCAATGTCGCAGCCAAGACGCGCTCGATGCAGCTATTTGGCGTCAGGACGCCATGGACGCTTTCGGACGAGCGGGTCTGGCAGAGGACCCACAGGCTCTATGGCTGGGGCTCCGTCTGCCTCGGCCTTGCCCTCTTCGGCCTCGCGCTGGGCGCCGCGGCACCCCTCGTCCTGGCCACGGCCACGCTGCTCGGGCTGGCCGCCCTGATGGCCGCAACCTTCAGCTATTCCTATTGGGTCTGGCGGCAATTGCAGACCACCGCCCGCTGAGTTTCATGCGCCAGCGCTGCCCCTGTTGCCGGGCAGCTGTCGATCAAGGTTGCCCAAACGCCCTCTAGCGTTTATGTGCAGCGCAACGAATTCCAGAATCCCATACGAAAGTGAACTGCGCCGGCCGGGCTTTCCGCGCCGGCTCGCGGTCCTGAAAAGGTACCCCACGCATGTCCATGCGAAATATCGCCATCATCGCCCACGTCGATCATGGCAAGACGACTCTGGTCGACAAGCTGCTCCAGCAGTCGGGTACCTATCGCGAAAACCAGCGCGTGATCGAGCGCGTGATGGATTCCAACGAGCTCGAGAAAGAGCGCGGCATCACCATCCTGGCCAAGGCCACTTCCGTGGTCTGGAAGGATACGCGCATCAACATCGTCGACACTCCGGGCCACGCCGATTTCGGCGGCGAGGTCGAGCGCATCCTGAACATGGTCGACTCCGCCATCGTGCTGGTCGACGCGGCCGAAGGCCCGATGCCCCAGACCAAGTTCGTCGTCTCCAAGGCACTGAAGCTTGGCCTGCGCCCGATCGTGGCGATCAACAAGGTCGACAAGCCCGACGCTCGCGTCCAGGAAGTCATCAACGAGGTCTTCGATCTCTTCGCCGCGCTCGACGCCAATGACGAGCAGCTCGATTTCCCGATCCTCTACGGTTCGGGCAAGCAGGGCTGGATGGCGCATGATCCGGCCGGTCCGCAGGACCAGGGCCTTGCCCCGATGTACGACCTGATCCTCAGCCATGTGCCCGAGCCCCGCATCGAGGAAGGCCCGTTCCGGATGCTCGGCACGCTGCTCGAGGCCAACCCCTATCTCGGCCGCATCATCACCGGCCGCGTCGTCTCCGGCACGGCCAAGCCGAACCAGACCATCAAGGTGCTGTCGGGCGACGGTACCGTCGTCGAGACCGGCCGTATCAGCAAGATCCTGGCCTTCCGCGGGCTCGAGCGCACGCCGATCGAAGAAGCCATTCCCGGCGACATCGTCTCGATCGCCGGCCTGGTGAAGGGTTCGGTCGCCGACACCTTCTGCGACCCGTCGGTCGAGACCGCGATCAAGGCGCAGCCGATCGATCCGCCGACCGTGTCGATGACCTTCATGGTCAACGATTCCCCGCTGGCCGGCACCGAGGGCGACAAGGTCACCACCCGCGTCATCCGCGACCGGCTCCTGAAGGAGGCCGAGGGCAATGTCGCGCTCAAGGTCGAGGAAGCCGCCGACAAGGACAGCTACATCGTCTCCGGCCGCGGCGAATTGCAGCTTGCCATCCTGATCGAGCAGATGCGGCGCGAGGGCTTCGAGCTCGGCGTCTCGCGCCCCCGCGTCGTGCTGAAGCGCGGCGAGGACGGCCAGCTGCTCGAKCCGATCGAAGAGGTCGTGATCGACGTCGACGAGGAGCATTCCGGCGTCGTCGTGCAGAAGATGTCGGAGCGCAAGGCCGATATGCTTGAGATGCGGCCTTCGGGCGGCAATCGCCTGCGTCTGGTCTTCCACGCTCCGACCCGCGGCCTGATCGGCTACCAGGGCGAGCTGCTCACCGACACGCGCGGCACCGCCATCATGAACCGGCTGTTTCATGCCTACCTGCCCTACAAGGGCGAGATCGGCGGGCGCCGCAACGGCGTGCTGATCGCGATGGAAACCGGCGAGGCCGTGGCCTATGCACTGTGGAACCTCGAGGATCGCGGCCCGATGATGATCGAGCCCGGCTGGAAGGTCTATCAGGGCATGATCGTCGGCGAGCACACCCGCGAGAACGATCTCGAGGTGAACGTGCTCAAGGGCAAGAAGCTCACCAACATCCGCACCACCTCGAAGGACGAGGCCGTGCGCCTGACGCCGCCGATCCGGATGACGCTGGAGCGTTCGCTCGCCTGGATCGACGACGACGAGCTGGTCGAAGTGACGCCGAAGTCGATCCGCCTGCGCAAGGGCGTGCTCGACCCCAACGAGCGCAAGCGCTCGCAGAAGCAGAAGGAAGCGGTGGCGTAACGGCTACTGCAGGATGGCCGGGCCCCTCGCCCGGCCATTTTTCGTTGTGAACGACCTGGCATCTGCGGGCTTCTGCGAACCTGCGCCTCGCGCAGCCCGCGAATGACGATAGCGGCGATTGCCACGTCGCCTTGGCTCTGATCCTCTGCCGCACACTCTGGGAGGATCACATCATGCTTACCCGCAATCTCGGCCGTACCGGCCTGCGCGTTTCGCTCGTCGGCCTCGGCTGCAACAATTTCGGCGGCCGGATCGATCTCGAGGCGGCCCGCAAGGTCGTCGACAAGGCGATCGAGTGCGGCATCACCCTGTTCGACACCGCCGACATCTATGGCGCGCGCGGCGGCTCGGAGACGGCTCTCGGCGAACTCCTGGGCGCACGCCGCAAGGACATCGTGCTGGCGACCAAGTTCGGCATGGACATGGATGCCGAGGGCATCAAGAAGGGCGGCTCGCGGCGCTATATCGTGGAGGCCGTAGAGGCTTCGCTGAAGCGGCTGAAGACGGACTGGATCGACCTCTACCAGATCCACCGGCCGGACCCGCTGACCCCCATCGAGGAAACGCTGCGCACGCTCGAGGACCTGATCCGCCAGGGCAAGGTGCGCTATATCGGCTGCTCGAACCTGCCGAGCTGGCAGGTCGCCGATGCCTACTGGACGGCGCGCAACCATGGCATCGAGGGCTTTGCCTCCTGCCAGGACGAGTACAGCCTGTTGGTGCGCGGCGCGGAAAAGGAGCTGATTCCGGCTGCCCGCCATTTTGGCATGGGGCTCCTGCCGTATTTCCCGCTCGCGAACGGCATGCTCACCGGCAAATACAAGCGCAATCAGCCGATGCCGGACGGCGCGCGCATGACGCGTGAGGCCCAGCGCGCCAACGAGGTCCTGACCGAGGCGAACTGGCAGAAGACCGAGAAGCTCTCCGCCTTCTGCGAGAAGCACGGCAAGACGATGGTCGAGTTGGCCTTCTCCTGGCTGGCGGCTCAGCCCGTCGTTTCCAGCGTCATCGCGGGCGCCACCAGGCCCGAGCAGATCGAAGCCAATGTGAAGGCCGCGAGCTGGACGCTCAATGCCGATGAACTGGCTGAGATCGACGCGATCACCGCGTAAGCCGGCGGGGCCCCTGAGCCCAGATAGGGTCCGTCATGGCCAAGTCCGCTCCGACCATGCGCGCCCCTCGCCAATCGAGGCTCGTGTTCAGGAGCCTGATGCTCGCCGCAGCGGCGAGCATCAGGCTCCGACCCAGTCAAAGGAAACTCGCGATCTCCTCCAGCGGCTTCTTGCCGATCGCCGGAACGAGGCAGTCATCGGCGGGATAGCCGACGACGAGCAGGATCAACGCCTTCTCATTGTCCGGCCGCCCGCAGATCTCGTTCAGGAAATTCATCGGCGCCGGCGTATGGGTCAGGGTCGCGAGCCCGGCATCGTGCAGCGCCGCAATCAGGAAGCCGGTCGCGATGCCGACCGATTCCGGTACGTAATAGTGCTTCACCTTGCGGCCCTGCGCATCATAACCCCAGCGTTGCGCAAAGATTGCGATCAGCCAGGGTGCCTCTTCGAGGAAGGGCTTGCTGTCGTCGGTGCCGAGATGGGCAAGCGCACCGAGCCATTCCTCGCCGGCCCGACCGGCATAGAAGGCACGCTCCTCCTCTTCCGCCCCCTCTCGGATCAGCTTCTTGCGCTCCGGATCGGAGATGCAGACGAAGGTCCAGGGCTGCTGGTTCGCACCGGACGGAGCGGTTCCGGCGGCCCGAACCGCCGTCTCGATCAGTTCGCGCGGAACCGGCCGCTGCGAATAGTCGCGCACCGTGCGGCGCTTGCGCATGCGGGCAAGGAAGGCCTCGGCGCGCCCCTGCATCTGATCCTCGGGAACCCCCTCGAAAACCAGAGGCATGGTGACGTAGGGACTCATGACGTTTCGCTCCTGACGTGTTTTGGCGCAGCTTGCTGCGAATCGCGCCCCGGATGCAATGGACCCGGCCGCGCCGCCCGCATAAGGTCCGCGCCATGAGCACGACCGCACCAGACCTCAAGCCCGGCGACCATCTCTTTCTCGTCGACGGCTCGAACTTCATCTTCCGCGCCTATTTCCAGTCGATCAATCAGGACCGGAAGTATCTTTCGCGCTCGGATGGACTGCCCTCCGGCGCAGTGAGGCTGTTTGCGACCAAGCTCTTCCAGTTCGTGCGCGAGGGCGTGCTCGGCGTGAAGCCGACCCACCTCGCCATCGTCTTCGACAAGACGGAGAACTCGTTCCGCAAGGCTCTCTACCCGGCCTATAAGGGCAATCGCTCCGAGCCCCCGGCCGACCTGATTCCGCAGTTCCCGCTGATGCGAGAGGCGGTCCGTGCCTTCGGCCTGATCCCGGTCGAGCAGGATGTCTACGAGGCCGACGACCTGATCGCGACCTATGCCAGGCAGGCGCGCGAGGCTGGGGCCGACGTGCTGATCGTCTCGGCCGACAAGGACCTGATGCAACTCGTGCGGCCGGGCGTCGCCATGTACGACCCTGCCTCCGGCGACGCATCGAAGGGCAAGGGCTTTCGTGCCGAGCGCAAGATCGGCGAGCCCGAGGTGGTCGAGTATTTTGGCGTGACGCCCGACAAGGTCGTCGACGTGCAGGCGCTTGCCGGCGATGCCACCGACAATGTGCCGGGCGCGCCCGGGATCGGCATCAAGACCGCTGCCCAGCTCATCGGCGAGTTCGGCGATCTGGAGACGTTGCTGGCGCGCGCCGGCGAGATCAAGCAGCCGAAGCGCCGGGAGACGCTGACCAATCCCGAGGTGGTCGAGAAGGTCCGGATCTCGCACAAGCTCGTCACCCTGGTCGACGATGTCGCGGTCGAGACACCGCTTGCCGACCTGACACTGAACCAGCCCGATCCGGCCAGGCTGGTCGCCTTCCTCAAGGCGATGGAGTTCACCACCATCACCAAGCGCGTTGCCGAGGCCTACGAGGTCGATGTCGCGGCAGTCGACCCCGACCCGGCGCTCGCACCCGGCGGATCGCGTGCAGCCGAGCTCAAGGCGCTCTATGCCGGCACGGACGGACCGGCCGGTGACGCGATCGCCGCCACGACCAACGGAACGGTCGCGGCTCCAGGCTCGGCGCAAGCGCCCATCGCGGCAGCCTCCGCGACAGATGGCTGGATGAAGCCGGCCGATCTCGTGGCACAGCGGCGCGACGAGGTCGCGAAGCTGCCGATCGACCGCTCGACCTATGAATGCGTGCGCACGCTCGCCGATCTCCAGCGCTGGATCGCGTGGTCCTATGAGGCCGGCCAGGTCGCGCTCGACACCGAGACGAACTCGCTTGATGCGATGCAGGCCGATCTCATCGGCATCTCGCTCGCCGTCGCGCCAGGCCGCGCCTGCTATATCCCGTTGCAGCATCGTGGCGGCACCGACCTGTTCGGCGGTGGTATGCTGGAGGGCCAGATTCCCGTCGCCGACGCAGTCGCGGCGCTGAAACCGCTGCTTGCCGATAGCGGCGTGCTGAAGATCGGCCAGAACCTGAAATACGACCTGCTCGTCCTGCAGCGTCACGGACTCGCCGTGTCCCCGATCGAGGACACGATGCTGATCTCCTATGCGCTCGATGCCGGCAATAACAGCCACGGCATGGACAAGCTCTCGGAGCTGCATCTTGGCCACGAGACCATCCCCTATTCGCAGGTCGCGGGCACCGGCAAGGCACAGGTGACCTTCGACAAGATCGATCTGGAAAAGGCGACCGCCTATGCGACAGAGGATGCCGACGTCACCTTGCGGCTCTGGCGCGCGCTCCGGCCCCGCCTGACAGCCGAAAGCAAGACCACCGTCTATGAGACGCTCGAGCGGCCCCTGGTTGCCGTTCTCGCGCGCATGGAAAGCCGCGGCATCGCCATCGACCGGCAGATCCTGTCGCGGCTCTCGGGCGACTTCGCGCAGGGGCTCGCGCGGCTCGAGGATGAGATCTACGAGATCGCCGGCGAGAAGTTCACGATCGGCAGTCCCAAGCAGCTCGGTGACATCCTGTTCGGCAAGATGGGGCTCGCTGGCGCCAAGAAGACCGCGACCGGACAATGGGCGACCGGCGCCGGCGTGCTCGAAGATCTCGCAGAGCAGGRCCACCCGCTGCCGTCGAAGATCCTGGAATGGCGCCAGCTCGCCAAGCTGAAGTCGACCTATACCGATTCACTGCCGGCCTACGTGAACCCGGCGACCAACCGGGTGCACACGTCCTATGCCCTGGCCGCGACGACGACGGGGCGGCTCTCCTCCTCTGAGCCCAATCTCCAGAACATCCCGATCCGCACCGAAGCAGGTCGCAAGATCCGCACGGCCTTCATTCCGGAGAAGGGTCACAAACTGATCTCGGCCGACTACAGCCAGATCGAGCTGCGCCTTCTCGCCCATATCGCGGACATACCGCAGCTCCGGCAGGCCTTTGCCGACGGCATCGACATCCACGCCATGACTGCGTCGGAAATGTTTGGCGTGCCGGTCGCGGGCATGCCGAGCGAGGTGCGCAGGCGCGCCAAGGCGATCAATTTCGGCATCATCTATGGCATCTCGGCCTTCGGCCTCGCCAATCAGCTCGGCATCGGGCGCGAGGAAGCGGGCGCCTATATCCGCAAGTATTTCGAGCGCTTCCCCGGCATCCGCGACTATATGGATCAGACCAAGACGGCGGTCAGGGCGAACGGTCATGTCACCACGATCTTCGGCCGCGTCTGCCATTTCCCGGCCGTCGCCTCGAAGAACCCGTCCGAGCGCGCCTTTGTCGAGCGTCAGGCGATCAACGCACCGATCCAGGGCTCGGCGGCCGACATCATCCGCCGTGCCATGATCCGGATGGAAGGAGCCCTGACTGAGGCCAGGCTCGATGCCCGCATGCTGCTGCAGGTGCATGACGAACTCGTTTTCGAAGTGCCAGACGCGCAGGTCGAGGCAACCTTGCCGGTGATCACCAAGGTGATGGTTGAGGCGCCGCACCCGGCGGTACAGCTGCGAGTGCCGCTCCAGGTCGATGCGCGCGCGGCCGGCAATTGGGACGAGGCGCACTGACCGCGAGCCAGACCGGGCGGGAACCAGAGCGGCCGCACTGACGTTATCGTTCCGTCGTGCCTCGGCGCGCGCGGGGGTAACGCATCATGCTCAACACGTCGGCCTGGAGGCCTTTTCCGCGCTATATGGTGGAGCCTGAGGTCGTTGAGGAGGAGAGCGGCAGCACCGTCACGCCTTACGAGCATGACCTGATCCTGCGTTATGCCATCGTCGGCATTTTCGTGATCCTGGCCACTGCGGCACTCTCCGTCACCAAGGTCATTGCCCTGCCTGTCACCGCGGGGGTGATCTTCGGCCTCGTGCTCGGCCCGGTCGTCGACTGGCTGGTGCGCCATGGCGTGCCGCAGCTCCTGGCTGCCTTTATCGTGGTCCTTGTCGGCGTGTTGCTCCTGATCGGTTCCCTGACGGTGCTGGCAGTGCCGATCGCGACCTGGAGCGATCAGTTCCCGGCCATGCTGGCCGCGCTGCGCTCGAAACTGGCCGGCGTCCTTATCTTCATGGACGAATTCAAGAAGATGGCAGCCAGCCTCTCTGGCAAGAGCGGCGTGGAACTGAACGTCTCGCAAGGCAATCCGCTTTTCGATATCGCGCTCGGCTCCTCCACTGCCGCCGGCGGGCTGCTGATCTTCGTGGCGACAGTGTATTTCTGGCTGGCGACCCGCCGGATTTTCAAGGCGCGCGTCCTCAGGCTCTGCCTCGGCCATGGCGCACGCCGGTCCGCCGGATCCTTCTTCGAGGAGATCGAAGTGCGGGTCGCCCGCTATTTCGGCCTCGTCACGCTGATCAATCTCGGCATGGGCCTGGCCTCGATGGCGATCGCCTGGCTCGCTGGACTCCCCTTTCCGGTATTCTGGGGTGCGCTCGCCTTCCTCCTCAACTATCTCGCCTTCATTGGCCCGATCATCGTCACAGTGATGCTGTTTGCCGGCGCCCTGCTCGATGCGCCTTCGCTCCTCAGCGCGGCCTGGCCGGCGGCCACCTATTTCATACTCCACCTTCTCGAGGGGAACGCGATCACCCCCGTCTTCGTTGGCCGCACGCTGACGGTGTCGCCCTTCCTGGTCTTCATCGGCTTCATCTTCTGGCTCTGGCTCTGGGGGCCGGCAGGCGCAGTGCTCTCGACTCCGATCCTCCTCGTTGCCATGGTGGCGCAAGAGGCGTTCGCGCGGTATCGCAAGACGCAGCTTGACGACGCTGGCGAGGAGACCAAACCGGCTTAACGGCCGGGCTGATCACCGAGCAGTTCGCGGAACCGGAGCGAGGATGGCGCGTTGCCACCATGACGCGTCGATTTCTCGACGGAACCGGTTTTCCAGACATAGGGAACGACAGACATGGCCAAGACCGCCACTTCCGCGAAGCGTCAGGCGGAGACCTCCGTCAAGAGCGCCGGGGATGAGATCGCAGCCGGCGCCGACGACATCGCCAAGCGCGCGACTACAGCCGGGCGCCGCGTTCGCGGCGAAGCCGAGAATGTCGAGGAGAGCCTGTCTCGCAGCGCCGAAGACCTCGCGGCGACGGTGAGCGAAAAGCTCAGGGCCGTCGGGGTCGATACCGACAAGATGGTCGACGTCGCCAAGGAGCAGGCGACCGAATTGCAGCGCCTGATCGTCGCGGAAATTCAGGAACGCCCGTTGCGCGCGCTTGGCGTGGCCGCAGCGGTCGGTCTGTTCGTCGGCTTCCTTTCGGCACGCTGAGATCATGATCGGGGGGCTGGGAGCACTGCTGGCGTCGGAAATCCGCGGCAGGGTGAAGCGCAATATCGTCGTCTACGGCCTGTACGGGTTGGCGGTCCTGCTGATGATCTGCGCCGTCGGCTTCGCGCTCGGCGCCCTGCATGCGGTGCTGGAGCTGCATTATGGCAAGGTCCAGGCGAGCCTGATCATCGCCGGCGGGCTGGTTATTGCCGGTCTGCTGGTCTTCGCGATCGCGGCTCTCATCAACAGCCGTCGCCGGCCGCCCCCGCCCTTCGCTGCAACCGCCCTGGCCGCCGCTCCGGTCGCGGCCTCGCTGCTGAGCTCCCGCAAGAAGTGGAGCACCGTTCTCGTCGGCGGCGTGGTGATCCTGGGCGCGATCCTCGGACGTCAGCTTTTCAAGGGGGACGATGGCGCCGAGGGAGAGAGCTGAGAACCTCGCTTCGGAGCCCCGTCGCGGCGTCCTCATAGGCGTAGCGCGGCCCTGAGGATGGACGATCCTGTCTTTTTACATAGGGATTGTGACTTCGGTCGGCTATCACGGTGCCCATGTCCGCCCAAGCAAGGCCGCAAGGCCCGATCTTTCTATCGCCATTGCCGACGCTGGCCCGGCGGCTGCGCTCCGCGACCACGACCATTGCTGCTATCACCGTCGTCGGGGTTGCGATCATCCTGGCGGCCTGGATCAATTCGCAAGCGATCGAAACATCGCGCGAGGTGGCTCATTCGGTCGAGATTCGCGAACAGGCCGAACGCCTGCTCGGGCACATGCGGGATGCTGAAACCGGGCAGCGCGGCTATATGCTGACTGGTACGACACCTTACCTTGCCCCCTATACCTCTGGCCGCGCGGCCGCTCCGTCCGACCTCGAAGCGCTTGAGCGCCTCGTCTCCGACGACAAGCAGCAGAGCGAGCGGGTGGCCTTGGTGCGCGCCCAGATGGCCCGCAAATTCGAGGAACTCGAGGCAGCGATAGCGCTTGCTCGCGAAGGCCGGCAGGCTGAGGCGCTGGCGCAAATCCGCGACGGGCACGGCATTGCGGCGATGGACGAACTCCGCGGGACAATCCAGCAGATCCAGCTCGCCGAGAATATCAAGCTGGTCGCCTTAAGCAGCCGTGAGGAGCGCCGCCGGCTCTGGGCAAGCATCGGAATCGTGGTGGCGCTGGCAGGGCTCGCATTCGCGGCATGGCTGCAGGTCCGTACGCGCCAGCGCCGCTCTGCAGCGCTCGCGATGACCAATGCGGAACTCGAACAGATCGTCAGTGAGCGCACGCAGCAGCTCGAAGCGGAGCGATTGCGCATCGAGGCGCTTCTGCGTGACGTCAACCACCGCGTTGGCAACAACCTCGCCATGGTTTCCGCGCTGCTCAATGTTCAGAGCCGGCAGACGCGCGAGCCAGCGGTGAAGGCGGCCCTCGCCCAGGCGCAATCGCGCATCCAGGCGATCGCCGCCGGACAGCGCCGGCTGCGTCTCGACATCGAGACCGACGAGATCGACGCCCGGCCCTATATGGAGGACCTGCTGGACGAGATCGGCAAGGCGGCGGAGGGCCGCCCCATCTCGATAGATCTCGATATGGATTCGATCCGGCTGCCCGGGCGCGACGCGGTCTCCTTCGTGGTGATCGTCAACGAGCTCGTCACCAACGCGATCAAACATGCCTTTCCCGGGAACATGACCGGGCGGGTCGTCATTCGCTTCGGCAGAGGTGACGGCACCGAAGCCCCGACACTCGTCCTGACGATCGAAGATGACGGCGTTGGAATGCCGCCCCAGGCCGAGGCCAAGGGGCTGGGTCAGACGGTCATTGCGAGCCTGCTACGCAGCATGCGGGCAACCATGGATGTCGCCGCCCGCACCCCGGGCACAGAGCGCCCTGGAACCCGGGTCACGTTGATATTCCCTAAGAGAGACTGAGCGCAACGTGAGYTGAACCGACCGCGGGAGCTGCCCGGAACGGAGCCGCCGGGTGCCGTCAGTTCGCCTTCAACGCCCGAGATACGAAGCTTGCAATCTCGCGCGTCGAGAATGGCTTGCGCAGAAAACGCACCTGGCGCAACGCGTCCGGCACATCGCCCGGTGTCGCACCGGACACGAACGCGATCGGCGTCCCCTTGCTGAGCAGGCTCTTGGCAACGTCGAACGTCTTGCCGCCGACAACGTCGATGTCCAGCAATGCGCAGGAAACCGGCGAGCCGATGGCGCGCCGAGCCTCCTCGACGGAACCGACAATGATGAGCTCGGCATCCTCGCCGAGCTTGTCCATCACGGCATACTCGATATCCATCGCGATGAACGGGTCGTCCTCGACGATCAGGATGCGGATCTGGCTCATCAATCCCGCGTCCTTTCTCGACCTGCCATGGAACTTTCGCCTCTGGGTGAAGAACGCGGCGAAGCATGGCGTTGTTCCGGCACGCGGGACGCACCGCGACGGAAAGCTCCAAATTGAGCTAAACATGCGGCAAGAAGGTTATCGAAGCGTAACCCTTTGCAGAAGCCTCTCCGTCTTGAGCAAGTTGCGAGACATCAGCGGCGCCCACGCGACGGAGAAGACGACGGCGCGAGCGTAAGCTCGAGACCGGTAACGCCGACGGCGACATTGAAGCCGCGCAGGGTCTGCAGTGAGAGAGGCTGCAGCGTGACATCCTTCTCGACGCCGCCGATGAGCATGTTCACCGATCCTCCCGTCCCCGCCGAAGCGCCGGCGCTTGCGCCAACATAAGTGCCCGCCAACGCCCCCAGAGGGGCTCGCGCATAGGGACCAAAGACACGCCAGCCCATGCTGCTGCGCTTGAACGAGCCGACATCGAGCCCGAAACCGCGCACAACGCCGGTATAGCGCTGCACGGGCCCGCGGCGCGGCGTAAAGCGGCACTCCATGGGCTTCTGCGATGTCACGATAAGGTTGAGTGCGCCGCCGACATGGCAACTCAGCCGACCTGCCGGGGCCCCGCTCTGTGCGTTCGCAGCCGTGGTTKTAAGAGCGCTCAAAGCGGCAACGCAGAACGCGGTTGCGGCGACAATTTTGGCAGGCCGATGGATCATGACGAATCTCCTGACAACATGGTTACCAAAAAATGCCGCAATAGCTCCACAGTTCCCAATCAGTCTGGAACCTAGGCAGGAGCGTTGCGTTCCAATTCCGCCCCTGGACGGAAACGTGAGATGTTCACTCGTATTAGCCCTCCTCTGCAAGCGACGCTGATCCMGACAGGCAGCGAGCCGGATCGGCTCCCTCCCTTTTGGGAACTTGAGGATTTGATTGCGTCGGGATTCGACCAAACCACGGCGCTCGATATTCTCGCGATCCGCCGCGCGCAGGCCGAGACCGGCCGGGTTCCTGTGGCCCTGTTTCGCCCAAGCGACCCCTGGCGGCTCACCCGCGTCGAACTCGACGAAATCTCCGACAACGTCGCTTGAGCGACGGCACACACCGTCATTGGCAGAAGCGCGCCGCGGCTGAGCGGCGCGGCTGAATATCGACATGCAGATGATTGGCATGGGCGGCGTCCGAGCCCGGGCCTAGGCTGGTCGCGAAAGCCCCGCACGCCGATTGCCTCACCGACTTCAAAAAACGGTCCTGAGCCAATCCTGCCGGCTTCTCGACCATGACACGAACACCGCCCGACCGTTCCTCGCCCATGACAAAAGCGAAGATATCGAGCGCCTGACCCGTCGCATGCTCACTGACCGGGCCGGCCGTCGAGCGGTTGCGCCGACGGCACTCATAGCCACCTCCAACCTGAAGACGCGAGAGATCCCGCCCAAAATGCCCTCGGGCGAGGGGCTGGACGGTATCGTCAAGCCACTGCGAAACCGTCGTCGCCATGGCACAGCTGATCGTGACCGGCGGCGCGAAGACAACCGTCCCCGGCCCGTCGCTCGCACGGTAGGCAAGCGCCTCCACGACGACCGGCTCCTGCACCCGGCAGGCCGGGTCCGTTGCCCGGTACTGCTTCGCATCGGGTTGACGAATGCGATTGCCCGCGATGGCTGCCAATGCCCGCATGCAGGCGCCGTCTCCGGGCGGAGTAGGAGTAGAGGTGACGGGTGACTGCGGTTCGACCGGCTTCGCGGGCGACTGTTCCGCGGGAGCCGACACGGAGGGCAGCGCAGGCGAAGGTATAGCCAAATCCCGAGGGCGCGGTGGCGGCACGCCAATGGGCGCAGAGCGCTCCGTCTGAGTTCGTGGGGCCGGCTCGGCCTTGGAAGGCGTGCCAAGGGGCAACATGGCGGCCACCGCGCCAATGCAGCACACCCGCACTACCAGCCCCATGCCCCTGGACGTCATCGCAGCATTCCCTCCTTCAATCAGGCCCCGTCACGATTTCAGCAGGGAGAGGCGCAAGCGGTGCAACGACGAGAAGGACAGCCAGAGTGATCAGCGCGCTGGTTTCCACGTAACTGCCAAATAAAATGGATGCGTCCGTCGTAACCGGAAAGATATCGAGCAGAATCATCCTTGTCGTTCTCGGCTTCCTTCAAATTTCGGAACGCACCTGAGGCAACGCGGGGTGTGTAAAACTTGTTCCCTTCACCACTCGTCCGCCCCGGGCCACCAAGGCGGAACTTTTGCGGCGGCAGAACCGTTGCTTCAACGATGCATGTTGAATTCTGAGGTTTCTCGATGTCCGGGTGGGCCGTGACATTCCTGATCGCAGCGCTTGTTGCGGCGATGCTGGCTTTTGGCGGTGTGCCGGGGCTGGCGACAATGGCCGCAAGGATCGTTTTCTTCGCTGCGCTCGCCGGAGCGGCCATCACCGGCCTGATTGCAATAACCAAGGGGCGGCGGTCGTGAGGCGGCCACGCGCCAGGAGAGATGTCATGAAATGGATTGCGCCGATGATCGTCGCCTTGCCGTTTCCGGCACTTCTGGTCGTCTGTTTTCTGGGCTGGTAAGACGCACGAAAAAGGGTCCGTTGCGCCATGACGCCACGGACCCCGCTGTCATACTGAGCTGTATCAGGCGGCCTTGCGACCGGCGCGCCGGTCAAAGAACAGCGCCTGACTGATCGCCGCCTTCACCGCTTCCGGCTGGAATGGCTTGGTGATCAGGAAGGCAGGCTCGGGCCGGTCTCCGGTCAGCAGGCGTTCCGGATAGGCCGTTATGAAGATCACCGGGACGTCGATCGCGCTCAGGATCTCATTGACGGCTTCGAGGCCGGAACTGCCGTCAGCAAGCTGGATGTCGGCCAGCACCAGGCCCGGCCGCTTTTTCGCGACAGATGCAATCGCCTCGCGATGGGTCCGGGCGACACCGGTCACCGTATGTCCCAGCTCTTCGACCATCGTTTCGATATCGAGCGCGATGATGGGCTCGTCTTCGATGATCAGCACGTCGGTGGCGACCTGATCGGCGATTTCCTGTCCCGCGACCTGGACGAGATTTGCCACCTCCGCCGCCGAGACCTCCATGATCACCGCGACCTCATCGAGCGAAAAGCCCTCGACGGTGCGCAGCAGGAAGGCCTGCCGTGGACGCGGCGTCAGCGCACTGAGATTGCGCTCGGCCGACGAGCGCTCCACACCGCCCGAAGACTGGTTGTTGATGCCGACCGACGACCAGAGCTTCAGGAAAGTCCTGTACAGTCCGGTGCGGGCATCGACGTCCCGCGGAAAGGAATTTGGATCGACGACGAGCGCTTCCAGCATTTCAACGACATAGGCATCGCCACTCGCCTGCGTGCCGTTCAGAGCTCGCGCGAAGCGGCGCAGATAGGGCAGATGCGGGGCAATTTCCTTCGCAATCGACATTGATTGGTCCTTCTTCAACCTGCCGAAAGTGAGCACCCGCAACGTGTTTCTGACAAGCAATTTATTTTACGATTTGCCCGGAACTTTTCTGAAACTAGACCGTTATCTGGCAGCATACGTGTCAATGATGCTCCCGGCGGATCATGATCGGCCGGGATGTGGAAGACGGTTGAACAGGGCAATCCGGCCGCCCCTGCAGCAAGAGCGGAGCGGCGTCGGCGCGAGGGTATGATGAGTGCTATGAAGATCGAGATGCCAGAGCCGAACGGGGGCGAAGAGACGGATTTCGAAGCCATTCTGGACCCCAGGGTTCAGGAGTCGATCGGCCGGTCGCTCAAGGCGCATTACGACGATCTGATCAACGCACCCATCCCCGACAAATTCCTGGTTCTGCTGGCGCAGCTGGAAGCCAAGGAAAGCCGTTCATCCGCTGAGGAAGCAAGTGATGAGCGCCCCTGAGTTCAAGGACGGCCTGATCAAGGAAATCCCGAACCTGCGCGCCTTTGCGGCGTCGCTTTCGGGTTCGATGCAGCTCGCGGACGATCTGGTGCAGGACACCCTGCTCAAGGCCTGGGGCAACTCGGACAAGTTCGAACCGGGCACCAGCCTGCGCGCCTGGCTCTTTACCATCCTGCGCAACACCTACTACTCGCTCTACCGCAAGCGCGGCCGCGAGGTGCAGGACAGTGAAGGCACCTATGCCGAGCGCATGGCGGTGCACGGCAACCAGGAGAGCCATCTCGATCTCGCCGATTTCCGCAAGGCTTTGGCCAAGCTGCCGGAGGAGCAGCGGGAAGTGCTGATCATGGTCGGCGCAACGGGCCTTTCCTATGAGGAGGCTGCTGAGATCTGCGGCGTCGCGATCGGCACCATCAAGAGCCGCGTCAACAGGGCGCGCACCAAGCTTGCGGAGCTGCTGTCGATCAAAGGTCTCGATGATCTCGGGCCCGATCGTCAGAGCGCAGCAGCGGTTCACAGGACCAGCTCCGAACCCATCCGACCCTGATGCGACTGGCGCGGTTCAAGACCGTCCGCGGCAGGCTTCTCGCTCTGCTGGTCGCAATCGCGTTGCCGATCGCCTGCCTGTCGGCGATCGCCGCGATCACGACCTATCGAACGGTCATCGCCTCAATTCAGACTTTCCAGATCCGCACGGCGGACGACTATGCCGTGCGCGCTCGCGTCTGGTATCGCGGCGCCTTGCGCTCGTTGCTGACGGCGGCCGCGGCCGTCGGCACGTCGAGCAGCGGGGATTGCGATGCGGCCGCCCAAGAGATTCTGAAGCGGGTAACCGGCTACAGCGCCCTTCACCTCAAGATGCGCAACGGCGAGATCTGCTCGGTCTCGCTCGATCCGCATGTCACGTCTGCCAAGCTTGCCGCGACCGCAGAGCGACTGAGCGCCAAACCACCGGTCCGCATCTGGGCAGGCACGGAACTGGCGACCGTGCGTTATGACGATCTCATCCTCGATCGGCAGCGCTATCTCGCAGTCTATGCTCATAGTAACGATCCCGAACAGCCTGCGCAGGAAGCTCTGCTGCTCGCCGACTCCGACCTGCTCAACAAGGTCTTCGACCTCGGCGAGAGCGATGAAAGCCTTGCGGTCGCGCTGATCCATCGGGGCAGCGGAATCGTCACCAGCCGGGGAGTCGATGAAGGCGACGAGTCCTGGCTGCCGGCGCAGGAAGTGGTGCCCGAGGTCAAGGCCCGCTGGGAGGCGGCAAGCAGGGCCGGACCCAACCGCGCCTATGCCGCCCGCATGGTTGCCGAGCCTGACCTCTATGTGATCGCGAGTTTCGACAACGCAGCCGAACGTGCGGCCCAGACGCAGTTCCTCATTTTGCTGCTGACCCCGCTCCTCACCCTCGCCTTGCTCTGCTTCGTCTACCTGCGCGCAATCGACCGGCATTGCGTGCGCTGGCTGCGCGGCATCGAAACGGCGGCCAGGACACGTGCGAAACTCTCGAGTGCCCGGGCCCCGATTGCGGCGGATATGCCGAGCGACATGCGGAGCGTGGCGGAGGCCTTCAATGCGATGGTCGAGGAGGAGGAGGTGCGGCAGCGCAAGCTCTCGAACGCCCTCGACGACAATCGCTTCCTGGTGCGCGAGCTGCATCACCGGGTGAAGAACAGCCTGCAGGTCGTCCAGAGTTATATCGGGCTGACCAAGCGCGATTCCCGCGGCGAAGCCAGGCTAGCGCTCGCCGACGCCGAATGCCGCGTCCACGTCCTCTCGGCAGCCTATCGCTTCACGCTCGCCGATGGAGAAATGCAGCCTGTCCGCGTCGACCTGTTCCTCGACGACGTCATGACGATGATCTCGAACCTCATCCGCCGCCGCGACCAGGGCCTGATCAGCCAGATCGAGACCATGTCGTCCCTTTCTGTCGACCGGATCATTCCGCTCGGCTTCCTGATCGTCGACGTGGTGGGGCGCGCCTTGCGGCACGGACCGGGCCTCACCGTGACGGTCACCGCTACCGATATCGATGAGGAGACCATCGAGATCAGCATCAAGGCGGATCGCGAGATCGACCATGCCGAGCCCCCCAAGCTCTTCGCCGGTCTCCTGACACAGATCGCGGCGACCGAGGTCTCCGCACCGGGCGGGCGCTCACTGGGCTCCTGGCGCATCGTGCATCGGGACTGAGCCTGCTCAGCAGGCGTCCGTCTCGACCGGCTCGATGCTGACCCCAACGTTCAAGCCAAGGAAGGCTCCGGCGAGCCCGGTATAGCTGCCGGAGACCGGCGATGCGTCCTCAGGAACGCGGGCCACGGCGATGCGCAGCAATTGGCGGTCCGCCACCAGATCATTGGTCGGATCGAACTCGACCCAGCCGTCGAAGGGGATGAAGACGTCGGCCCAGGCATGCGTCAGGCCGGCCGGTGAGACGAGGCCGCCGCCTTCCAGGGTACGCTCGTGAATATAACCGGTCACGAACCGGGCAGCGAAGCCCAGGCGGCGCGCCAGCTCGATAAACAGCCACGCATAGTCACGGCAGGAGCCGCTCCCCAGCTGTAGTGTGTCGAGCGGGTGTTGTGTGCCCTCGTCATAGCGAATGGCGTAGCTCAATGCGTCATTGATGGCATGAGCGAGATCCCGCAACAGGTGCCCGGTGCCGGTGCCGCTCCGCGCGCGAAAGGCGAGAAGCCATTGGTCGAGGGCGCCATCCGGATCGGCGCTCGCCAGAGCCAGATAGGGCTGTAGCGCCGCGCGTTCGGAGGGGGTGTAGACAACCCCCGTCATGGCCGCGTCCGACGCGAGCACCGGGCTCGGAAGGGCCGGTCCGAAGCGCTCGACCACCAGTTCGCTGACGATGTCGAGGCTGTCGGCCTGCCCCTCGAAGCTCGCGATGGCAACCGAATTGCCATAGGCATCATGCATCCAGCGCAACTGCGCCGCCGGAGTGATGCTGAGCGCGGTTTCCACGACGCGCAGGTCGAAACTGTCCCGCGGCCTCAGCATCAGGCGATGCGGTCCGAACCCGACCGGCTGGGCGTAGCGATAGGTCGTCGCGTGACGGATACGCAGCTGCACAGAACCCTCCCGGCCAAGCGATGCGCCTCATGGCAGTCAGCGCGGCCACGGACAAAACAAGCCGCCCGAAGGCGGCTTCACGCGTGACAAGCGCGCGGGGCTCCCGTCGCACCGCGACCGAGCGCCCCTGATTGCGCTATCCCGCAGTAGGTTCCGGCTCAGCGAATAACGCTGGCGATCGGCCCGGCCACGCGAGCCTCCTGGGAGCTCGCGATGGCGCGCTTGGTCCGATCGGCGACCCTCTGGGCGGGATCCACCGATGCCAGCTGGCTATCCGTCGGGACGTTGTTTCGAATCTTGGCCTCCGCGACGGAGGTCGAACTTTGATCGGTCGCGCTCTGGAGAGCCGAGCCGAAGGTCAGCGTGGCCACCACCGCGCCCATGATTCCAAAGAAGGCGAAGGCGCGTTTGATGGGGGCAAGGCTGTCATTCAACATCTGTCTCTCCCTACGCCACGACCGGTCACCATTGACCGGTTTACGTCGAAGAGAACGCGACGCCGCCCGTTCGGTTCCCGTTGTGCGGGTGGCAGCGATCACGAAACCGGGAGCGGCGGTTCAGGCCTCCTCGTCCTCGTTGGCGGGCTGACGGCTGCGAAACAGCCGCCAGAGCGACTTCCCGATCCGGCGCGAGCTCAAATGCGCGCCGGCGAGACGCTTCTCCAGGGTGATCTTGCGGTCATGGAAATCCTCGAGGCCGGGGCGGTGACCGACACTGATGACTGTCGCGTGTGCGAGCTCGCCTTCGAACAGTCCAAGGAGCGAATTCTGGCTGTCCTCATCGAGGGCCGAAGTCGCCTCGTCCATGATGATGATATCGGGCTTCTGGATCAGCAAGCGCACGAAGGCGACGCGCTGACGCTCGCCGCCGGACAGGACGCGATCCCAATTATCCTCCTCGTTCAGGCGCTTGGCCATGTAGGCCAGGCCGCAGCGCCGAAGGGCGGCAATGATGGTCTCGTCGCTGACGGGGATGTCGGAATCGGGATAGAGCAGGACTGTCCTGAAATTGCCGAGGGGCAAGTAGGGCTTCTGCGGCACGAAGGCGATGCTCTTGCCGCGAGGCACCTGGATCGAGCCTGAACCCCAGGGCCAGAGGCCGGCCAGCGACCGGATCAGCGTGCTCTTGCCGGAGCCGCTCTCGCCAACGATCAGAACTTTCTCGCCGAGTTCGATGATAACCGTCGCGTCTGCGATGACGATGCGCCCATTGCTGTGCGCCAGCGAGAGCTCCTTGATATGAATCGCGCCGTCATCACTCTCGCCGAGCGAGATCTGGGTCTCGCCGACCATGATCGTGCCGACATCGAGCGCCTCCAGCTCTTCGACAAGCTCGTCGACCCGAATGACGGAGGCAAACCACTCGGCCAGCCTGACGAAGTTGTCGACGAACCAGATCAGCGCGGCCTGAACGGCGCTGAACGCCGCGACGACCTGCATCACGGCCCCGAGCGTAACCTCGCCCGAGAGATATTTCGGCGCGATCAGCAGCAGCGGCACGATCGGAAACAAGGCACCATTGGTGTTGAGCACCAATGCGATCACGCCTTGTTGGCGAATGACGCGGAGCCAGGCGGCCAGGACGCGGCCATAGTTCTCGCCAACCGATGCTCGCTCGTCGGCATCGCCCTTGATCAGGGCAATGCTCTCGGCATTCTCGCGCAATCGCGTCATTTCTGCCCGGAACTGGGCCTCGGCCTCGTTCTTGGCCGCAATGCGAGCGACCAGCGGTCGTCCGGTAAGATAGGCCGCGAGCGACGCGACCGCCGCATAGACGATCGCGGCCAGCGCCATGTAGCTCGGGATCACGACCGCCACGCCACCGAGCGTGAAGTGAGCTGAGCCTGCGACCTGCCAGAGGATGGCGGCGAAGGTCGCGGCCGTCACCGCCGCGCTGATCAACCCGATCGCGAATTCGGCGAGCGGCTCGATCGCGAGCCGGACGTCATCTGCGATCCGGTATTCGGGAGCCGTCTGCCTCTTGGTGAGGAAGCCGAGCCGATAATAGCGCTGATCAGCGATCCACCAGCCGGCGAGACGCATGGTCAGGTCCTCCCGCCATCGCGCCTGGAGCAGCATGCGGCTGATCACGAGGGCAGACAGCGACAGGCTGAATGCGATGACCAGCGCCGGCAGCCAGGCGATCACCGACCAGACAGCGCCGGTATCGCGCTTTTCAAGCGCATCGAAGAAGTACCGGTTCCAGCTATTGATGCCGACGGCGCTCGCCGTCTGCGCAGCGACGAAAACCAGCACCGCTATCGTCAGGACCCAGGCGCGCAACCGGGTCTCACCGCTCCAGAACCGCAGCGCGATGCGGAAAAACTGCCGCATGCGCGACCGCCTGGATGGTTGCGGTGTCTCAGCCATGGCCTTGCAACTCCCGCCCGAGATGTCATTGACCGGAGCATCATCGCGAGGTGTCGCAATCATAAACCGGAGGCTGGAGATCGGCACGCTCCACGGCGCTAGAACGCCGCAACGCTTCTGCCAGTTCCGCCAATTGCAAAGGATATGTTGCACCGCACGCAGCATGCGATTCGCCATTGAGCTATGCCGGCTCCCCCGCGCATAATGGCGTCATGAAGACCATGCCCGACCATGCCAGCATAGCCCGGCTCGGAGTGCCTTGCCTGGCCTGCCCTTTGCGGCTGAAGGCGGCATTCAAGGACAAGAGCGATGAGGAAGTCCGCTTCATCCAGGGGATGAAGATCGATCATCGTTCCGTTCCGGCCGGATCGGAGGTCATTCATCCCGGCCAGGAAGATGCCGAGCTCTTCACGTTATTCTCCGGCTGGGCCTTTCGCTACAAATCGCTCCCCGACGGCCGGCGTCAGATTCTGAACTTCCTGCTGCCGGGCGATCTGGTCGGGCTGCAGGCGTCACTCCTGAGCGCGGCCCAACATGGCATCGAAGCGCTGACCGATGTCGAGCTCTGCACCTTTTCGCGCAAGCGGATCTGGGATCTCTTCGTGCACATGCCGTCGCTGTCATACGAGATCGCGTGGCTCGGCTCCCGCGAGGAGAGCCTGATCGACGAGAATCTGACCTCGGTCGGCCAGCGCAATGCGGGCGAGCGCATTGCTGCACTGATGATCTCGCTCTATCGCCGGGCCGAGGCGCTCGATCTCGTCAGCGACAACAGTTTCCAGTTCCCCTTGTCGCAACAGCACCTCGCAGACGCGCTTGGCCTGTCACTTGTCCACACCAGCAAAACCTGGTCGCGCCTGCGCCGTGCCGGCCTCTTCTCGCTTGCCGGGGGACGGCTCACCTTGCTCAACCCGCGGCTGACCGCGCGCATGGCCCTGCTTTTCGAACGCGAACGCCATCCGAGACCGTTGATCTGAAACAGCTCAACCGCTACGCCGCACTCTTGACCCGAACTTCTTGACGGTTAACGTCAATTCTGCTCGCTAGCGGCATCTGTTCGTTCTGATGCTTCGGCTAACGGGGCGAGGCCTGAGGTTTCATGACGCGTCCTTCCACCACCCGGGATTCTCGCGGCGCGCTTGCCGGCCGGCTCGGCAAATCGAGCGTTGCCGCTCGCATCGAGGGTGAAATGCGCGTCACGGCCGCAGAGTTGGCCGATAGCGTGGCGGAGGCCAGGCTCAAGGTCGCAGCCGTGCGTTACAAGGTCGAGGGCGAGGTCCGCAACACGGYCGGGAAGCTGAAGACCCGGGTCAATGAGGCCAAGGCGAAGTTCGGCGACGATGCCCGCTTCCTGAAATCCTGGATCGACGACCCGCTGCGCACGGGTTCGGTGACCCCGTCAAGCCCGTTCCTGGCGCGCCGCATGGCCTCCTTCGTCGATCCGAGCGTACCTGGTCCGGTGATCGAGATCGGCCCCGGAACCGGCCCTGTGACAGAGGCGCTGATCGAACGCGGCATCGACGAGTCCAGGCTGATCCTGGTCGAGTACAGCCCCGAATTCTGCAAGCTGCTGCGCGAACGTTTTCCGCGCGCCACCGTGGTGGAAGGCGACGCCTATGCGCTATCGACGACGCTTGCCGGGCATCTGAGCGAGAAGGCCGTAGCGGTCGTCTCCAGCCTGCCGCTATTCACGCGCCCGCCGGCCACGCGCACGGCCCTCGTCAAGGACGCTTTCACGCTGCTCATCCAGGATGCGCCCTTTATCCAGTTCACCTACTCCGTGATCTCGCCGGTGCCGCGGAAGGGTTCGGGCCTCAAGGCCATGGTGTCCGACTGGGTCTTGCGGAATATCCCGCCGGCCCGCGTCTGGGTCTATCGTCGCGCGGCATAGGACTGCGACGGCTCCCGGGCGATGGTCCCACCCGCCCTCCCGCGCATAGTGTCGATACCGCAGCCCGGGTTTCCAGGCCGCCAGCAAGAGTGCAGGCTTTCCTGATCGCGGACAGGCCGGAGCTTTCCGGCCAGGTCATGGGGTCGTCACATGCCAGAACCTAGAATTCTCGTTTTCGCCGGTTCCTGGCGCGAGGGCTCCCTCAACACCAAGCTCGCGACGCTGGCGGCAAGGAGGCTGCGTGCCGCCGACGCAGAGGTGAAGCAGATCTCGCTCGGCGACTATCCGCTTCCCCTGGTCGATGCCACCGGCTTCGGAAACGCGCCGCAGGCAGCCCATGAGCTGCGCGCGCTGATCGACGCGCATGACGGCCTCTACATCGCGAGCCCCGAATACAATGCCGGCTACGCCCCGGCCTTGAAGAACGCGCTCGACTGGGCATCGACAGCCAAGCCTGGCGCCCCCGCCAGCGGCCTTGCAGGCAAGGTCGTGGCGCTCGGCGGAGCTTCCACCGGCTCGCTCGGCGCCTATCGCGGGCTGACCCAGTTGCGAACCTCACTCGAACTCGGCTTCGGCGCGCTGATGGTGCCCGAGATGGTCGCCGTCAGTTTCGCCGACAAGATGTTTGATGCCGATGGCAACCTCACCGATGCGCGCAGCAGCGGTTTCTTGGATGCCCAGGTGGCCCGACTGCTCAAACTTTCCGGCAAGGGCCTGTAGTCGCGGCGGCTTGACGATCCGACGCTAGGGAAGTGCGCAAGTCATTATGCCTTCCACACGGAATCGTAACAGCTCGGCCCTATGAGCCGCGAACAAGAGCACTGGTCTCGACCCGGTCTCTTCCAGGACCTCACGGCCAGGGAGTTGCAGCACGCGTATGAATGGCCAGGCATCAAGCTATAGTTTGCCGCGCTGGCGCCTGACGCGCTGGCTGACCGATGCTGGCCCCGATGTGCCCGCCGACATCAGGGTCGCCTTGATTGGGAGCCTCTATGGCACCTTGCCGATCTTCGCCGGCGGCGTGATCAACACCATCGCCGTGTCGTTTCTGATCGCGATGCGGATTCCGACGCTGCCATTCGTGCTCTGGTGCGCCTTCGAGGTCCTCTGCTGCGTGACGCGGCTCTTCGTGCTGCTCGTCGCCCAGAAGCGGGCGAGGCAGGGCAAGGAAACACCGACGGATCTCTACATCCTGCTCGGCGTCGCCTGGGCCGGCGGTGTCGGCTACGGCACCTTCATCAGCCTGAGCAGCGGCGATTGGGTGGTGGCCACGCTCGCCTGCCTGTCGGCCGCCGCAATGGTCGGCGGCATCTGCTTTCGCAATTACGGGGCGCCACGACTCGCCGGAGTGATGATCTTCCTCACGCTCGGGGCCTGCTGCTTTGCCGCGCCCTTCCTCGGCGAGCCGATCATGCTGATCGTCTTCATGCAGATCCCCTTCTATCTTTTCAGCATGAGCCGGGCGACCCGCACGCTCAACAAGATGCTGGTCACGACGATGCGCGCCGAGCGCGAGAACGAGTTCCATGCGCGCCATGACATGTTGACCGGGCTCTCGAACCGCTCGGGCCTGACGAAGGCACTCGACGCGCATTTCGCCCGCGATGCCGGACAGAAGCGGCTCGCACTGATCTATCTCGATCTCGACGGCTTCAAGGCCGTCAACGACAGCTATGGCCATATGGCCGGAGACCGGCTGCTGCAGCTCGTCGCCGAGCGGTTGCGTGGCATGATCCGCACTGGTGATCTCGCCGCCCGGATGGGTGGAGACGAGTTCATCGTCTTGTCCGAGCAAACCGAAGCCGCGCAACTTCTCGGCTTCGGCGAAAGGCTGATCCGCGAGATTTCGCGGCCCTACGAGCTCGACAACAAGCACGAGGTCACCGTGGGAGCCTCGGTCGGGATTGCGCTTGCTCCAGACCACGGCACGGACATGATGACCCTGCTCGCTGCGGCAGACAGCGCACTCTATCAGGCCAAGTCGCGCGGCAAGTCGCGCTGCATGATCGCGTCGCAAAGCGAACTCGACCGGCCCTTCTCCGGCGCGCCGCTGCTGGTCAGCTCGGCCCGCCAGTTGCACTGAGCCCAAGATTCGCGGCTTGCTGCAGCTCGCAGCGCTCCTCCCCCACGGCATGTCGCCAAAGCGATCCTGGCCAGGCAATGCCGCACGCCCACGGCGTCATCCGGCAGCGAAGCATCGTCGCCCGCAGCACCGCAACGACGGCCCCTTGCAAGGTCGGTCTGGCGCGCCGCAGTCTTGACCCCCCTGCAGCCCTCGGGCTTCCTGCCGTCCGAGAAAGCGGAGAGCGGCCGTGGCAGATATCGGACGAATCGTCCACGAGGTGGCCGAGGAGATGGCCGCCCATCCCGAACGGGGCGAGGTCGCGAGCTATATTCCGCCGCTCGCCCATGTCGATCCCGGACAGTTCGGCCTCTGCATCGTCACCTCCGATGGCGCAACGCATGCTGCCGGGGATGCCGAAGAGCCCTTCTCGATCCAGAGCGTCTCCAAGGTCTTCGCGTTGACCCAGGCGCTCGGCAAGGTCGGCGACACGCTCTGGCGCCGCGTCGGACGCGAGCCTTCCGGAACCCCCTTCAATTCGATCGTCCAGCTCGAGCGCGAACAGGGCATTCCGCGCAATCCCTTCATCAATGCCGGCGCACTCGTCGTCAGCGACGTCAATCTCGCCGGACATGAACCGCGCATCGCGATCGGCGAACTGCTGCGCTTCATCCGCTATCTCGCCGAGGACGAGACGATCGTCATCGACGAGACCGTGGCCCGCGCCGAACAGGAGACCGGTTTCCGCAACATTGCGCTGGCCAATTACATGAAGGCCTTCGGCAATCTGACGCATGCGGCGCCACTGACGCTTGGCGTCTATTTCCACCAATGCGCCATCGCCATGAGCTGCCGGCAGCTCGCCATGGCCGGGCGCTACCTGATGCTCGGCGGCCTGCATTCGCCCGGCGGAGCGCGGGTAATCTCGGCGCAAAGAGCCCGCCGCATCAATGCCCTGATGCTGACCTGCGGTCATTACGATGCTTCCGGCGACTTCGCCTTCCGCGTCGGCCTGCCCGGAAAATCCGGGGTCGGCGGCGGCATCCTGGCGATCGCGCCGGGCAAGGCCGCAATCGCCGTCTGGTCGCCCGGACTGAACGAATGCGGCAATTCCCGCCTCGGCACCCTCGCGCTGGAGCGCATTGCCGAAGCGACGGGCTGGTCGGTGTTCAGCCCATCAGGAGGCGGCCGCCCCTGAGCGGTCGGCAGCATCCAGACAGCACGTCACCGGCCTGCACCTCCGCCCTGACCCGGGAGCCACTCCCCCCGAGGGCAACCGGGCAAGAGCCCTCTGTCGGAAGGAGCCTTCTGGGGGGAAAGGGCATTTCCGGGCGCGCCTGAGGGGGCCGCGAGCGTTTTCCGCAAGCCCCCCAAATGTTCAAGAGCCCAGCGCGCGCTGTTGCTCAGATCCCGCGCGTGATGCCGCCGTCGACGCGAATATTCTGTCCGGTAATGTAGCCGGCATCGTCGGAGGCAAGGAAGGCGATCGTGCCCGCGATTTCGTCGCTCCTGCCATAGCGCTGCAGCGGCACGCGCTGGCGTCGCTCATCGGTGGCCGGCAGGCTGTCGATCCAGCCGGGGAGCACGTTGTTGATGCGGATATTGTCCGCTGCGTACTTGTCGGCAAAGATCTTGGAGAAGGAGGCGAGCCCTGCCCTGAACACGGCCGATGTCGGGAACATAGCGTCGGGCTCGAAGGCCCATGCCGTCGAGATGTTGATGATCGATCCCGAGCGTTGAGCCTGCATGACCGGCGTCACCAGCCGGGCCGGCCGTACGACGCTCAAGAAATAGACCTCCATGCCGCGATGCCAGTCCTCGTCCGGGATCTYCAGGATCGGCGCGCGCGGGCCATGGCCTGCACTGTTGACGAGAACGTCGATGCGCCCCCAGCGGGAGACGGTCGCATCGACGAGGCGCTTGATATCGTCATTGGACTGGTTCGAACCGGTCACTCCGATGCCGCCGAGCTCATGGGCCAGGGCTTCGCCCTTGCCGGATGAGGACAGGATGGCAACCGCGAAACCGTCCTTGGCGAGACGGCGCGCGGCGGCAGCCCCCATCCCGCTGCCACCGGCCGTAATGATCGCGACTTTCTGAGTCATGGACTTTCCCCTGGTTGCCTGCTGCAGCTGGTCGTAGGCGACGAGGACGCCCCGAACCATGGATTTTCCGTGCGGTGTCCCTGTAGCGTTGCTACACCCTCATCATGTCACGAATGCCCCCTCTCGCGACCTTGCGCGCATTCGATGCGGCCGCGCGCCATCTCAATCTTCGCCTTGCGGCGGAAGAGCTGAATGTGACGCATGGCGCTGTCGCCCAACAAGTTCGCGCCCTGGAGGCCAGCCTCGGGGTCGCCCTGTTCGAGCGGGAGCCGCGCGGCCTCGCGCTCACCGCGGCCGGGCGGGCCTTTCATCCGCAGATCAGACGGGCCTTCGCACTTATCGCGGGCGCCATGGTCGCAATCGAACCCACGCAGGAACGCGAACGACGCGGCGTGACGGTCACTGTCACTCCCTCCTTCGCGGCAAGATGGCTCATTCCGCGGCTCGGGAAATTCTCGGTGATTGCGCCGGATGTCGAGGTACGCRTCCTGGCGTCGGAATCGACCGAACGCCTCGGAGGACATGGCCTGCCGGATCTCGCAGTGCGTCTGTCAGCTCCGCCCTTCGAGCGCTCGCTCGATGCCCGGCGCCTGCTTGCGGACGATCTCTTTCCAGTCTGCAGCCCATCCATCGCCAAGACACTCTCGAGCCTGGACGACCTTGCAGGAGCGACGCTCCTTCACGACGCCCACGACGCATGGCCGCTCTGGCTGGAACTGGCGAACGCATCGACCCCACCAACGGTCGGACGCCGATTCAACCAGACCGCGCTGGCCCTTGCTGCCGCGCTTGACGGCCAGGGCGTGGCGCTTGCGCCATCTGCTCTCGTTGCGGAGGATCTCGCCGGGCAACGCCTGGCGGCACCATTCGGCACGGCCCTGCGTGTCGCGTCGGAGCGGGCCTTCTATCTTCTCACGCCGAGGCTCTCCCGAATGCGTGCTGAGGTCTCGAGCTTTCGCTCCTGGCTGATCGACGAATGCGACGCCGGCCTGGATGCGGAGTGACGGCCCCGCCGGGCTGCCTGGATCTGACGTCCGGCCCGCCCGGTTGAGGAGGTCGGACCGCCAAGAGCTCCCATGATGAGAGTGCTCCCATGACGGTTCCGCCGAGGCGGATGATCGCATCCGCCGGGCCGTAGCGGCTTTGGCCAACGGCGCCCGCCCAACGTGCTCAAACGCGAGGATCGCGTCGCAAACCGCGGTCGAGGTTCACCACAACCTGCCCAGGTTCGCGCTTGCACGCATGTGCAAAATTGCGATTGACAGGCCTGCCGTTTGCGTTGAGCTTGATACGCAACGGATCGGGTCAAGCTGCGTGCAGCCCCACGATCAGAGCTAAATAAGAGCTGCCCCACAGCAGAGCGTTCTTTGCAAGGCTGTGCGGGGAGAGGGAGGGTACGATGGCCAAGACGTGTCCCGCTTCAGCGGGCGCCCGCCCTTGCGCGGAATAGGGCGCCTCGATGACCACCGGTAATGCCGTCGCGCCACGCCGCGAGAGTGGCCGGGAAGGGGCCCGGACGAATGCTATCCCGTCGCCGGCCTGGACATGTCGGCTGCGCTACCGGCTCCGCGTTGCGCTGCGCGAGCCGACGACCATCATCGGCCTCTTCGCCGCGCTTCTGTTTGCCTATCTCATCGTCGTGCCGGTGGTCTCCATTCTGCGCGATGCGGTGACCGTGCAGTTCGGCGACGAGCGCCGGACCGCCGCGGAGGTCGGCAGCCTCACAACCTATTACCTCACCCGCGCCTTCACATCGCCGGTGGCGGCGAACCTGTTCTGGCAACCGCTGCGCAACACCTTGATGGTGGCCGCCGGCGCCATTGGTATCGCCGTCGTCGTCGGCACGGCCATCGCCTGGCTGATCTGCCGCACGGACATGTTCGCGCGGCAGTGGTTCGCGACGGCCCTCATCGTGCCCTATATGCTGCCGGCCTGGACCTTTGCGCTCGCCTGGACGACGCTGTTCAAGAACCGCACGGTCGGCGGCCAGGCCGGCTGGATGGAGAGCCTCGGCTTCACCCCGCCGGACTGGCTCGCCTACGGCCAGGTGCCGATCACGCTCATCCTGGCGCTGCACTACACGCCGTTCGTCATTCTCCTCTTCGGGTCGGCGCTGCGCCGCTTCGACAGTCAACTCGAGGATTCGGCTCGCGTCCTCGGTGCCGGACGCGGGGCTATCGCGCTGAAGATCATCCTGCCCCTGATGCGCCCGGCGCTGATGTCGGCGGTGGTGCTGATCTTCGCCAAGTGCCTCGGCGAGTTCGGCGTCGCCTATGTGCTCGGACTGCCGGTGAAGTACGACGTTCTCGCGACCTCGCTGTACCGCTCGATCGGTTCGCGCCAGACCGGCGTGGCCGGGGTGATTGCCGGCGCCATCATGCTGATCGGCATCATCACGATCCTGATCGACGCCTATCTGGTGCGCGAGGCGCAACGCTTCGTCACAGTCGGCGGCAAGGGCGCCATGAACCGGCCGGCGCGGCTCGGCATCTGGCGCTGGCCGGCCACCGGCTTCGCCGCGGGCGTCTACGCCGCCAGCGTCGGCGTGCCACTGCTGACCCTGTTCCTGTCGACGGTCATGCGTGTACCGGCGGATTTTTCATGGTCGAACTTCACCCTCGACTATTGGATCGGCTGGAATCTGCCAACGGTCGCCATGCGCACCGGCATCCTGCTCAGCCCGGACCTGTGGCAGGCGGCGTTCAATACATTATGGATCGTCGGCCTGGCCTCGACCTGCTCGGGCCTGCTCGGCATCATCACCGGGTATGTCGTGGTGCGCACGCCGGTCCGGCCACTCGCCGCCGTCCTGCGCCAGGTGACGTTCATGCCCTATCTCGTGCCGGGCATCGCCTTCGCAGCCGCCTATCTCTCGTTGTTTGCGGTGCCGCGCGGGCCGATTCCGGCGCTCTATGGCACCTCGCTCATCCTGATCCTGGCACTCATCGCCGACCAGATGCCCTATGCCTCGCGCGCCGGCATCTCCGCCATGATGCAACTCGGCAGAGATCCGGAGGAGGCGGCCCAGGTCGTCGGCGCAGGCTGGCTCGCGCGCATGCGCCTTGTCGTCGTACCGATCCAGAAGGGTTCGCTGATGACCGGCATCCTCCTGCCCTTCATCTCCGGCATCAAGGGGCTCAGCCTGTTCGTCATGCTCGCCGTGCCCAGCACCGACGTGCTGACCACCTTCTCGATGCGCCTCGTCGACTATCACTACACGCAGGCGGCCAACGCGGTCGTCCTGATCATCGCGGCCATCGCCTATTTCGGCACTCTGGCGGCGCAGAAGCTCACCAAGACGAACCTGGCGGAAGGACTAGGCAGCTGATGCCCGCGATCATCCTGGAAAACGCCAATAAGAGCTACGGCGCCGGTTCGCCCAACGCAGTGTCGAATCTCGACCTCGAGATCGCCAATGGCGAGTTCATGTGCCTGCTCGGCCCATCCGGCTGCGGCAAGACGACGACCTTGCGGATGATCGCGGGGTTGGAGAACCTCTCCGGCGGCGAGATCCGCATCGGCGAGCGCGTCGTCGACAGCATTTCCAAGGGCCTGTTCGTCGGGCCGGAAAAGCGCGAGCTCGGCCTCGTATTCCAGAGCTACGCGCTCTGGCCGCACTTGACCATCGAGCGCAATACCGATTTTGGCCTGCGCCTGCGCAAGGTGCCGAAGGCCGAACGCGAGGCTCTCGTCACCCGCGTCATGAAGGCGCTCGACATCGAAAAATACCGGGGACGGTATCCGTCGCAGCTCTCCGGCGGCCAGCAGCAGCGTGTGGCGCTTGCCCGCATGCTTGTGGTCAATCCGGGCGTATTGCTGCTCGACGAGCCGCTGTCGAATCTCGACGCCCGACTGAGGCTGGAAATGCGCGCCGAATTGAAGCGCATCCATGCTGAGTTCGGCACCACCATCGTCTTCGTCACGCACGATCAATGGGAGGCGATGACGCTCGCAACCACAATTGCGGTGATGAACGAGGGCTCGCTGCAACAGATGGGGACGCCGAACGACATCTATGACCGGCCAGCCAACCGTTTCGTTGCCGAGTTCGTCGGCAGCCCGCCGATCAACATTTTCGAGATCGGCGCTGCCTCGCACGACGTCGTCGGGCGGCACGCGGTGACCTTTCTCACGGCCCGACTGGGCCCCGATGCCGATATCGGCTCGCTCGGGCTCCGGCCCGAAACCATTCAGATTGCCGACTCGGCCGACGCGGTGCCTCTCGGCAACTTCGCCGACGAGGCGGTCGTGACCGGCATCCTTCCGACCGGTGGCAGTTGGATCGTCGAGCTGACTTCGGGCGGCAAGAAGACATTCGCGACCGCCAACGAGGCGCCGCGCCACAAGGTCGGCGACACGATTTGGTTCCACGTCCGACCGGCAGCGCTGCATGTGTTTTCGCGCGACGGCCAGCGTCTCCAACGTGCCGACGACGTCCTCGCGCAAACAGCTGTCCAATGAACGCCCCCAACGACAGAAAACGGGAGGGATCCATGCTTGTCATGACGAGGGCTGCACTCCGCACCGGCCTGGCGGTCGCCGCGTCGGTCGCTGCAATGGCCGCCATGGCCGAGGATCTGAAGCTGCTCGCGGAGCGTGCGAAGGCCGAGCCGCCGATGACGGTCTACGCCGTTACCGGCAAGATCGTCGATACGGCCAACGCCTTCAACAAGATCTATGGGCTTGGAGTCACCGGCAAGAAGGTCAGCGAGGCAGGCCAGGTGGAACTGCTCATTCGGGAGCATCGCGCCGGTGCCGCGCTCGCCTCCATCTCGCTTGCGGCCGACACGGCGTCGGTCGCGGCCGAGTTGCTGCCAAAGAAGGTCGTCACCTCCTACGTGCCCGACGACGCGGCGAACCTGTTGCCGAAAAATGCGCGGGATCCGCTGGTCTTCGTCACCGATCCGCATGTCTGGAGCTATAACGGCGCGGCATCGCAATCCTGCCCGGTCAAGAACGTCTGGGAACTGACCGAACCGGCATGGTCGCGTCTGGTGACCCTGATGGACCCCCTGGAGAGGCCGGCCTATGCCGACTGGTTCAACCAGTTGGAGACGCACCACGACGCCGCGATGGCGGCCGCATATGCGACGCATTTCGGCAAGCCGTTCGACAAGCGGCAGGGCTCGGCGACCGCCGCCTGGGTGAAGGCGCTGGCCGCCAACGGGCCACTCATCGCCGATTCGACCGCCGTCGCCGCCGCCGTCGGCGCGCCCGGACAAAAGCAGCCGTTTTTTGGCATGGTGCCGGTCGCCAAGTTCCGCGACAATATCGACAAGAAGTTCAGCCTGACGATCTGCCGCGACATGCAACCCTTCGCCGGCATGCTCTATCCCAGCATGGCTGTCGTTGCGGCCGGCACGAAGAGCCCCAACACGGCGAAGCTGTTCATCAACTACCTGCTGACCGAACCGGGACTCGCGCCGCAACTCGTCGACGGGAAGGTGCCGACGCACCCCAAGATCGCCTTGCCCGCTGATGAGCCCTCGGGCATCGGCCGTTCCCTCGACCGGATGATGGCGTGGGATCTCGCGTCGTCCGTGAGCGACCTGGAGCGCCGCCAGGATTGGCAGGACCTGTGGCGCGTCAACCTCAGGCGCTGACGGCGCCCTGCACGCGAACCCAACAAGCAAGCGGCGCGGGTGCAACAGCTCGCAAGCCGCACAAGGGAGGAACGACCATGAGCGCCTACTGGAGAGCACCGCTGCTGGCCGTTGCGTTGGCAGCCGCCGCCACTCCGACCATCGCCGCCGAGCCGCTCGACCTCAACAGCCTGATCGCCGCGGCCAGGAAAGAGCCGCCGATCACCATCTACGACAGCACCGGMAAGATCGTCGACATGGCCAAGGCGTTCTCGGCCAAGTACGGCCTCAGTGCCACGGGGCAGAAGGTGTCGGCCAACAGCCAGCTCGAAATGCTGCTGCGTGAGAGCCAGAGCCGCAACGTCAAGGGAGACGTGGCGCTGTTGACCGACACGCCGGCCGTCATCGGCCAGATGCTGCCGGCCAAGGTGCTGGAAAGCTACCTGCCTGCCGACCTCGCCGGCGAAATCCCGGCCGGCTATCGCGACCCGCTCGCCATTTCCGTCAACGCCAATGTCTGGGCCTACAACACCGAAATCCACGGCGCGACCTGCCCGATCTCCAATGTCTGGCAGCTGACCGAGCCGGAATGGAAGGGTCGCGTCGCCTTCATCGATCCGCTGACCAAGGGAACCTATACTGACTGGTTCAACCAATTGGCCCAGCACGGCAACGAGGCGCTCGCTGCCGCCTACAAGGCGCACTACGGCAAGCCGCTGGTCCCGCAGCAAAAGACCGCTGCCGCCGAATGGCTCGCGGCTTTGGCGAAGAATGCGCCGCTCGTGTCCGAGAATGACGACCGCATTTCCGACGCAGTCGGGGCGCCCGGGCAGAAGGCGCCGTTCATGGGGCTGCTGAGCTCCGCCAAGTTCCGCGACAACGCCGACAAGGGCTACAAGCTTGGCCTTTGCAAGACGCTTCAGCCTTGGGTCGGCTGGAGCTACACCAAGCTTGCGCTCATCGCCAAAGGCACCAAAAGCCCAAACGCCGCCAAACTCTTCGTCCGCTACATTCTGACGGAAGAGGGGCTGATGCCGCAGATGCAAGATGGCAAGCTGCCGACCAGCAAGGCGATCCCGGTCCCCAAGGACGAGCCATCGGGTGTTGCCGTCGTGCTGGACCGCCTGTTTCCCTACGACGCCAAGACAGGCCTCGACGACTGGGACAAGCGGCAGGATTGGCAGGATTTTTGGCAGATCCACTACAAGCGCTAACACACCGCGCCCCTTGAGCCGGAAGTCCAGACAATGCTGCATACGACGATCGCCGATATTGCCCGCAAAGCCGTTCTCGCCGTTCAGGAGCCGCTCACGGCCGCGTTTCGCGCCGGCATGGTGGTCGATTTCAAGCGCGACCGGCACGACCCCGTCACCGAGCATGACCGCCGCGCCGAGGCGGTGATCCGCGATCTCGTGTTCCGGGAGGTTCCCGACTCGACCTTTGTCGGCGAGGAAGGCGGCTCGGTCGGGAGCGGCGCGGTGCACTGGTATGTCGATCCGATCGACGGTACGGCCAATTTCGCCAGCGGGATGGCGTTCTGGTGCACGTCGGTGGCAGCGGTGGTCGACGGCGAGACCGTCGCCGGGGCCATCCTCGATCCGATCGGTGGCAACCTGTTCCTCGCCGATCGGAACGGGGCCTGGCTCAACGGGCAACCGCTCGCCAGCCGTGCCGCCCCCGACGAGGCCAACGCCGTACTGATCACCGGCTATCCGGTGCCGCGCGACTTCCGCAACGACGGCGAAGCGGTCGCGCTCGGCCGTTTCGGCGAACTGACACGCACCTTCGCGACCCTGCGACGACCGGGTAGCGCCGCACTCAGCATCGCCCATGTCGCGGCCGGCTGGGTCGACGCCGCCGCCGGTTTCGGCGTCAACGCCTGGGACGTCACCGCCGCCATCCTGATCCTAGAGAAGGCGGGCGGCCGCTACACCCCGCACGACCTCGGCAAGGTGGGGCCGACCGCGCCGGCGTTCCTCCACCCGGGCTATGTCGCTGTAGGCGCAGGGGCGAATTATCCGACGCTCGATCGCGTCGCGCGCGAGATCTCCGAAGGGCGAAGGCGACGCGTCGCCTAGATGGCCGTGCCGTTGCGGCGGCGCGGTCACCGCAGGAGTGGACTGCGTCATTGCATCTGCACGAGCGGCTGCGAGCGAGCGATAGTGAACAGCTGTGCAAACTCATTCGATCCGGAATTGGCGAGTACCCTTATGGCTCCGACAAGAGACGTTGCTGCCCCTGAAATGCCCACGCCCCGCTATGACCGGCCGCACATCTCGCGCGTCTACGAGAACCTGCCCGGCTATGGCATCGATCTCTATGTCGGCGGGCGTGAAGGCGCATCCGATATCCCGCTGCTGAAGCGGCACGGAATCACCACGGTGCTCAACTGCGCCGTCAATCTCGACTTCAACTACGTGGCCGAGCCGGCGCCGGACGCGCTGAACGACGTCGATTTCGGGCATGCCCCGATCCGCTACTACAAGCTTGGTATCGTTGACGGACCGGGCAACCCGCAAACCATGATGCTGGCCGGCTATTTTCAGCTGAAGGGCGCACTCGACCAGATTCTGCCGGAGAAGCCGTCCTATTCCGTGCGCGAGCGCGGCAATGTGCTGGTCAGCTGCCGGGCCGGGCGGTCGCGTTCCGTCATCCTGGTGGCCCTGTTTCTGCATCTGCGTCTCCCAGCGGAGTTTCCCACCCTGGAGGACGCCATCAATTACGTTCGCGGCAAGCGCGAACTCCGTCCCGACGAGTGGCATGAGACGCCCAAGCCCATGCTGATCGCCGCCGCCGCACGGACTGCTCGCTGGGCGCGCATGATCGAGGACGACATCGCCGCGCATCCGGAAGAGCACGGCCCTCTGCCGGAGTTGGCTGATTGAACCCAACATACCGCATCGCCGTCATCGCCGACCCGCATGTGCATGACGTCGCCTGGCGACCAGCGGGGGCGGGGCTTACGGGCGCAGTGCGCAGCTGGGCCGATACAGCTGCGTCCACCCGCGTATTCAACGAGAGCCTTCCTGCCTTCCGCGCCGCGCTCGATTGCGCTGTTGCGGAAGGCGCGAGGCTCGTCATCGTTCCCGGCGATCTCACCGACGATGGTCAGCGGCACAATATCGAAGTCGCCGTCGCGCTCATCGCCGAGTACGAGCGTCGCCATGGCCTGCGCGTATTCATGACACCCGGCAATCACGATTTCTGGGCGCTGAAGGGCCGGCCGCAGCGCAAGGAGTTCGTCGGGCGCGACGGCAGCCGGGTCATCGTCGGGAGCCACGCCGCACCGGGTGGCGCCGCGATCGCGTCGCCGGAGACTGCCATGCTCGGCGCGCCCGAGGCGCTGACGCTCATGGCCGATCTCGGCTTCCAACCTCGCACCGACGACCAGCATTTTGAAACGCCGTTTGGCAGCGATGCCCGTTGGAGCTCGCGAACGGTCCGTGCCGCCAGCCCTGACGGAGCCACGAGCTTTGATATGATCGACGCATCATATCTGATCGAGCCCGTTGCGGGGTTGTGGCTGCTCTCGATCGACGCCAACATCGTCGCGCCGCGCGATGGGGCAACTGATCTCGATGATCCCGCGCAGATGCTCGATCCCTCGGATGGCGGGTGGTCTGCAGTGTTGCGCACGCGCCCGCATCTGCTCCCCTGGATGCGCGACGTCGCCGAGCGAGCGCGGCGCGGCGGCAAGGCTCTCGTCGCATTCTCGCATTATCCGGTGCTGGACGCACTCGCCGGCGCCTCGGCATTGGAGTGCGCACTTTTCCCAAGTTCCGGCCTCGCCCGGCGCGCGCCGACCATGGAGGTGGCGCGGTGCTTCACCGAGACCGGCGTGCGTCTTCACCTCTCCGGCCATCTGCACGTGAACGATACCGCCGTGTTCCGGGACGAAAATGGGGGCTTCTTCAACATCGCCGTGCCATCGCCGGTCGGCTTCGCTCCGGCGATGAAGCTGCTCGATGTCACCACGGACCACGTGCGATTACGCACCATCCGTCTCGACGACGTGCCCGGTCACGATGCCGCGTTCGATGACTATAGCCGCGAGGCGGGCGCCGCCGGCGATCCGTCACCGAAGGCTGTCAGCGCCGGCGGCCATCTTGGCTTTCTCGACCGTCATCTGTGCGCCCTCGTCGGCGCCCGTTACATGGCACGCGAATGGCCGCGAGATATGGCGGAGTTCGCACACACCCAGCGCTTCGCCGATCTGGAGAGACTGCTCTGGCCACAGGCAACGCCGGCTGCCAGCACGGGTGACATAGCCCTGACCGCCCTCGCCGAGGACTGGTACCGCTTGCGCAAGGCAGCAGACCTCGCGCTCGATCTGGTGCCTGAAGCGCGCCTTGCCGTCTATCGCCGCTGGATCGGCGAACTGCATCATGCCGAAGCCGCGGGGCTGGCCGGGCGGCTCATCGCCTTCATCAGCCTGCTCGGGCGCTATCTCGACCGCATGCCGACCCTTGATGTCGCGCTGGATCTCAAGGCGCTCGTCGTCACGCCGTCTCAGGGACGGACACTGCGCCGCCAGACCGTCTGAGCCGGCAGGTTGATGGGGCCTTCGACCAGGCAGCCGCCCTCCAGGATTGTTGCGATATGGTCGGCCATGGTGTCGAGCGGCTGGCGGAAGGTCGTTAGCTCGTAGGCAGCCCAGCCGGCCTGCGGTATATCGTCGAAGCCGATGACACAGAGATCCTCGGGGACGCGCCGGCCAAATTCCTTCCGCGCCGCATCCATGAAGCCCAATGCCAGCAGGTCGGTGACGCAGAAGACGCCATCCGGCCGCGCCGCCGAGGCGAAAAGCTGACGCGCCGTCTCAGCGCCCGTGGCGTAACCCGTCGGGCCGAAACGGCACAGCTGCACGTCGACCCCGGCCTTGGCGGCAGCAACCGAAAGACTGACTTCGCGCGCCACGATGCTGGGCGTGCCGGCGGTCGAACTGACGACAGCGATGCGCTCGCAGCCAGCGCGCCGCAGCATCATCAGCGCCTCGGCAGCGGCGCCGGAACTGTCGACGAGGATCTGCTGGGTTCCTTCGAGCAGATCGTCGCGATTGATCAGGATGACGCGCTGGCCGTTGGCGACGCAGGTCTCCACGAGCGAGGATGAAGGACTGCCCGACACGACCACGGTGGCGTCCGCGCGGTAATTGAGCGTCTGGCGTAACGCGGCCTCTGTCGCTTCCGCCTGCCCCGCCGTGTTCAAGACCATCACGACCTTGCCCATGGCTTGCAGCCGCCGCGTCACCACATCGAGCAAGGCCGACTGGTAAGGCGTGGCGATTTCGCCGATCAAAAGGCAGACGATGCCGGATTGCTGGCTGGTCAGGCCGCGAGCCAGATGGTTGACGTGATAGCCGAGGTCTGCGGCTGCCCGGAGCACCTTGGCGCGCGTCGACTCCGACACGCTGGCGCCCTCGGTGAAGGTGCGCGACACCGCCGAACGCGACACGCCGGCGCGATCGGCGACTTGCTGGGCGTTGATCGGCGGACGAATCGGCTTGTTCATAGGGAACCCTTTGGCGCGCTCCTGTGCAAATTTGCACAGGGCTCCCAAAAATGGAACCGAACGAGGTCTCCGCCAGCAGAAATTATTGTTAGATCGTAATAATTTCTGCTGAACGCAAGCATGTGCAGACGGCTAAATATCTCCGCGTTTCAAGCGCCACTTGCCGAGCCGTCACGGCCCGGAATCGGACATCCGTTACGAGCGGTCCAGCCGTGCTCGCCGCGCGCTCATCGCGCCATGCTTTCGATCGATGCGGAGGCCTTGATGTCGCCGTTGCAAAGCAGAAAGCCGGCGGTCCCGACCGGTGTCATCCCTCTGATACGGGCTCGATCTCCAGCAGAGCGGCAACAGGCTCGGCATCAGGACGAAGACGATCCCGGAAGCGTCGAGAACGAAGGCTGCGATGAAAATCGGGCCGAGACAGGCTCCCACCCTCCAAGGAGCCGCAGGCGCACGGCCTCCATACGGTCGAGGAAAGGCCGGTAAATTTCATTCGCCCGCCACCGCATCGTGTGCGACAGCCGTCCCCCAAGATCGTGACCGATTCTCTCGCCGATGCTCGCACTAGATACCGAACTGTTCCTTGCTCTCAATGCCGGGCCGAGCCCAAGCTCTTATGTCGCTCTTTTCGCGATAGCGGTCACTCGCTTCGTGATTCTCCTGATTCCCTGCTACATCGTCGTCCTGTGGATCCGCGGCTCTCGAAGGCGGCGCCTTCTCGCCTTTGCCCTCACTCTCGCTCTGGTCATCGCAATGACCATGAGTTTTGTGATCGGGCTCATCGCCTTTCGGCCTCGTCCTTTCATGGTCAGCCTCGGGCACAGCTTGGTCGATCACCGCTCCAGCGCCTCCTTCCCGAGCAATCACGCCCTCGCCTTCGCGGTGGTTGTGGCTGTGCTTTCCTTGGTGCGGCAATACGGGGTGGCCTGYCTTGCTGCCGCGATTGGTGCGCTCGTAGGCTGGTCGCGCGTCTACGTCGGCGTCCACTACCCATCCGACCTCTTCGGCGCGATTATCGTGGCCATTCCAGCGGCCTTGATCTCGCTCGCGGTGACAGCGAGACACGGTGGGTCAATCATCGCAGCGGTCGAGGGCCTGCAGCGCAGATTGCAGACCCGCCTGACGCGAACCAGTCGACGCTGAAAGGGCAACATCCGCGGACATCATCGGCCACCGCGTCGGCATCTCGGTTCAGGTGACGCGTTCTGAAGCCAATTGCCTCCTTTCGGCGACACGCCCGCCTGATCGGGATAGCGTCTAGCATGAGCCTGAGAGCCACATTCCCGTTTGCGGGCCGATACTCTTGGTTTCCCGATCGTGCCGACCGAGGTGATTCATGCTCGAAGCCGTGAAAGATAAAATCGAAGCGGAGATCGTCGCGCTGGTGAGCCAGAACCAGCATCTCATCACGGACTTCGTGGGGCAGAAGGCCTCCGGTCTCATCAACGACGACGCTGCAATGACCGGTTTCGCCCTCAAGCTCTACGGCATGTTGCCGACCATGCTGAGGTCGATCGTCGGTCAGGACACCTTCACGGCCTTCGTGCTCGACAATCGCCAGCGATTGATCGCGGCAATCACCGCGGCAACGCAGGCACCCAACGAAAAGAAACCCTGATGCCCTCGCCTCAGGCCTCAGCGACTGCCCGCGTAGCCGCGGTAGCCCGCTGCGCGATTCCGTCCGCGCGCATCTCGCTACGCCTCTGTTTTCTTTCCCTAACCTCGCTGTCGCGCAGATTTGATATCAGCCGATCTGATGGGCATCCCAGGACGCCCCCATCCGACGGCACCCGCGTGCTTGAGTGGTGGTGTTGGCACACCACTCGAGGGACGCGTCCGTGGAGCAGGGCGGCACGATCGGTCCGGGTCACGGACCGCCAGGGCCGCGCCGTCACGTATCGACGGTCGCGTTCAGTGCGTTGCTCTGGATGAAGTCGCGACGGGGTTCGACGACGTCGCCCATCAGCTTGACGAAGAGATCGTCAGCCTCGTCATTCTGGTCGTTCTTGACCCTGAGCAGCGAGCGCACGTCGCGATCGAGTGTCGTCTCCCAGAGCTGCTCGGGGTTCATTTCGCCGAGGCCTTTGTAGCGCTGCAGCGAGACGCCCTTCTTGCCGATGGCGCTGACCGCGTCGAAGAGATCGCTCGGGCCATTGACGATGTGATCATCGCCCTTGCGGCTGAGCACGCCCGGCTTGGCATAGGCTTCCTGCAGCGAGACGGCTGCCGCAGCGAGCTTGCGCGCTTCGGCGCTCGCAAGCAGGCCGGCATCAAGTACCGCGACCTGCTTCACGCCGCGCACGAGGCGCGAGAAGGTGAAGCTGCCGTCCTCCACCCGGCCTTCCCAGCCGCGCTCGAGATCATCGGAGATCGCGTCCAACCGCCGCGCGACATAGGCCGCGGCTTCGCTGGCCTGCGCATCGCTCTCGTTGGTCAGCGGATGCAGCGCGCCCGCGATCGCCATCTGCTCGACGATGCGCCGGTCATAACGCGAATGGAGCTGCGACAGCGTGTTGCGTACGCCGCGCGCCTCGTCGATCAGACTGCGCAGGTCGGGACCGGCGCGCTCGATGCCGTCTCCTGTCCGGAAAACAGCACCGTCCAAGGTCGAGTCGACGAGGTATTCCTCGAGCGCGCGCTCATCCTTGAGATAGGTCTGCGACTTGCCGCGCGCCGCCTTGTAGAGCGGCGGCTGGGCGATGAAGAGATGCCCGCGCTCGATCACCTCCGGCATCTGCCGGAAGAAGAAGGTCAGCAGCAGGGTGCGGATATGGGCGCCGTCCACGTCCGCGTCGGTCATGATGATGATCTTGTGGTAGCGCAGCTTCTCGATGTTGAACTCCTCGCGGATGCCGGCTCCGAGCGCGATGATCAGCGTACCGACCTGCTCGGAGGAAAGCATCTTGTCGACGCGCGCGCGTTCGACATTGAGGATCTTGCCGCGCAGCGGCAGCACAGCCTGGTATTCACGGGCACGGCCCTGCTTGGCGGAGCCACCGGCCGAGTCACCCTCGACGATGAAGAGTTCTGATTTGGCGGGGTCGCGCTCCTGGCAATCCGCGAGCTTGCCGGGCAGCGAGGCGATATCGAGCGCGCCCTTGCGCCGGGTCAGATCGCGCGCCTTGCGGGCCGCTTCGCGGGCCGCGGCAGCTTCCGCCACCTTGCCGACGATGGTCTTGGCTTCATTGGGGTGCTCCTCGAGCCAGGTCGAAAGCGCCTGATTGACGATGTTCTCGACGACGGGACGCACCTCGGAGGAAACCAGCTTGTCCTTGGTCTGCGAGGAGAATTTCGGGTCCGGCACCTTCACCGAAACGATGGCCGTCAGTCCTTCGCGGCAATCGTCACCGGTGAGCGAGACCTTTTCCTTCTTCATCATGCCGGAGGTCTCGGCATAGCCAGTGATCTGGCGAGTCAGCGCAGCACGAAAGCCGGCTAAATGCGTGCCGCCATCCCGCTGCGGGATGTTGTTGGTGAAGCAGAGCACGTTCTCGTGGTAGCTGTCGTTCCACCACAGGGCGACATCGACGGTGATGCCATCCTTTTCGGCGCCGAGCACCACCGGCTTGTCGACGACGGGGGTCTTGGCGCGGTCGAGATAGCGCACGAAGGCCTCCACGCCGCCCTCATATCTCAGCTCCTCCCGGACGACCTCGGCATGGCGTGCGTCGGTGAGGACGATGCGAACGCCCGAATTCAGGAAGGCGAGTTCGCGCAGGCGATGCTCGAGCGTCTTGTAGTCGAACTCGACCATCGTGAAGGTCTGGGTCGAGGGCAGGAAGGTGACTTCGGTGCCGCGCTTGTCGCCGGCCGGGCCGACAATGGCGAGCGGCGCGACGGCGTCGCCATGATGGAACTCCATGAAATGCTCTTTACCGCCACGCCAGATGCGCAGCTTGAGCGAGACCGAGAGCGCGTTGACGACGGAGACACCGACGCCGTGCAGGCCACCCGAAACCTTGTAGGAATTCTGGTCGAACTTTCCGCCGGCATGGAGCTGGGTCATGATGACCTCGGCGGCGGAAATGCCCTCCTCGCTGTGGATATCGGTCGGGATGCCGCGCCCGTTATCGGTGACCGTGACCGAGCCATCGGCGTTCAGCGTGACAGTGACGAGATCGGCGTGCCCTGCCAGCGCCTCGTCAATGGCGTTGTCGACCACCTCGTAGACCATGTGGTGCAGGCCCGAGCCGTCATCGGTGTCGCCGATATACATGCCGGGGCGCTTGCGCACCGCATCCAGGCCTTTGAGAACCTTGATGGAATCGGCGCCATAGGCAGCGTCTTCAAGGTCGCGGGCAGCATCACTCATGTCGGGGTCCTTCAGCGGGCGAGGCTATGCCCGCGATCGTCTTGATTCGTATCATGAATATAGGCGGGAACGGTGGCTTTTTCACGCGCGTACGCGTACGTGCGCGCAGGGGCAGCCCCGGCGCATCGTGACGAGACTGCCCCGCTATCCCCGAAAGCCCGCGATCGCATCGGCGAAGACCTCGCCATACTGGGCGAGCTTGCGCTCGCCGACGCCCTCGATCCCGCGCATCTGATCGAGCCCGAGCGGCCGCTCGCGCGCCATGGCAATCAGCGTGCGGTCGGTGAAGATGATATAGGCCGCCACGCCTTCCTCGCGGGCAATCGTCAGCCGGAGCTGGCGCAAATGCTCGAACAGGGCAGCGGTGCCTTCATCGAGCCCATCGGCCCGCGCGCCACGCTCGGCAGGGCGACCGCGCCGTACGGGGAGGGCATCGGCCCTGAGCGCGATCGGCTCGCGTCCGAACAAGATGTCTTCGCCCTTCTCCGTCAGGCGGAAACCGCCATGTTCGGTGCTGGCTTCCGCGAGCGCGCCGGCGGCGAAGAGCTTGCGGGTCAGGGCTGCCCAGGCGGCCTTGGGCTTGTCGTTGCCGACGCCGAAGGTCTTCAGCCCGTCATGGTTCTGGCGGCGGACCGCTTCGCTCATCGTGCCGGTCAGGATATCGGCGAGATGCCCGGCGCCAAAGCGCTGTCCCGAGCGCGCCACTGCCGAAAGCAGCTTTCGGGCATCCAGCGTGGCATCCTGGAGCGTCGCCTCTCCAGCACAGAGATCGCAGCGGAATTGTGCTTCCCGATGCCGGCAAGGCGGCGTCTCCTCGCCGAAATAGGCAAGCAGGGAAGAGCGCCGGCAGAGCGCCGACTCGCACAGGTCGGTCATCGCGCTGAGACGCCTATGCTCGATGCGCCGGCGCTCGTCGTCGATCGCTTTCTCGTCGATCTGGCGGCGGCGCAGCGCCATGTCCTCGACGCCGTAGAGGGTGAGCGTATCGGCCGGCAGTCCGTCGCGGCCGGCGCGGCCGATCTCCTGATAATAGCCCTCGATCGAGCCCGGCATGTCGGCATGGACGACGAAGCGGACATCGGGCTTGTTGATGCCCATGCCGAAGGCGATGGTGGCGCAGATCACCACACCATCCTCCTGCAGGAAGAGGTCCTGGTTGCGGTTGCGCTCCTGCTGCTCCATGCCGGCATGATAGGCAAAGGCCTTGTAGCCCTGCTCGCGCAGGCCTTCGGCGAGGCGCTCGGTCCGGCCTCGCGACGAACAATAGACGATGCCGCTGCCGCCGCGATGTCGCTTCAGGAAATCGGCGATCTGGCGCCGCGGCTGGTCCTTCGGGGCGAAGGCGAGCTTCAGATTCGGCCGATCGAAGGAATGAATGACGGTGACAGGCGGCTTCGGGAACAGCTGCTGGGCGATGTCATCGCGCGTCTGCCGATCCGCAGTGGCCGTCAGTGCCGTGACCGGGACGCCGCCGAGCGCCTCGCGAACCTTGGCAAGCAGGCGGTATTCCGGGCGGAAATCATGCCCCCATTGCGAGACGCAATGCGCCTCGTCGATGGCAAGCCGGGCAACGCCGAGCCTGCGCAGCCGAGCGACCAGTCCCTCCCCCGCCAATCGCTCCGGCGAGACGAAGAGCAGACGCAGGTCGCCGGCGTTGAGCTTCGCCCAGGCGTCCGCCGCCTCGCTCTCGCTGTTCATCGAGTTGAGCGAAGCCGCCGCGACACCGGCCCGCGTCAACTGCCCGACCTGATCCCGCATCAGCGCAATCAGCGGCGAGACCACGAGCGTCAGCCCGCCCGTGACCAGTGCGGGCAGCTGATAGCACATCGACTTGCCGGAGCCGGTCGGCATCACCGCGAAGACGTCGTTTCCCGCCAGCGCGGCCGCGATGACCTCCCATTGTCCCGGGCGGAAATCGTCATAGCCGAAGACGGATTTCAGCGTCGCGCGCGCCTGTGATTCGCGAGATTGCGGCATGCCGAAGGGTTTGCCCGAGGCTGGCGGCAATGGCCAGCCCCAAGCCGCGACCATCCTGGGGGCGATGGAGCTGGTTTTCAGCCCCTAGCGGCGATAGCAGCCGCCGCACCGGCCATGACGCCGCCAGTCAGGCGATTGATCCGAYGCATCGCCGTCGGGCTCGCCACCAGCCGCCGAGCCCGATCCGCGGCATAGGCATAGGCGAGCATCGTCGAGCCTATGATCAGGGTCAGCAGCAACGCAACCTCGACGAAGGCGAGCATCGTCATCCGGCCGAGATCGACGACAAGAGGCAGGATCGACAGGAAGAACACCATGACCTTGGGATTGCCGAGCGTCAGCGCGATGCCGCCGAAGAACAGCCGCAAGCCCTCCCCGCGGGCACTCGGCGGCTGACGCGGCGCCTCGGCCGGGGCGGTCCAGAGTTTCCAGGCGAGATAGAGCAAATAGGCACAGCCGGCATATTTGATCGCGACGAAGAGTCCATGGAAGCCCTGCGTCAGCACCGCAAGGCCAAGCGCCGTGCAGGAGAACCAGATCAGATCGCCTGCGACGATTCCCGCCGCAAAGGGAAGCGAGCGGCGAAAGCCGGTGCCGAGCGAGCGCGCAACCAGGGCAGCGACCGCAGGACCAGGCGAAGCGACCGCCAGAAAATAGACGCCGGCAAATACCAGAAGGCCTGTAAGTTCCATGGGAGCAGCCTCTTCAGAGCAGCGGCAACCCTAATGCACCCGAGGCGTCTCATTGCGACGCGTGATCTGACCGATCAGCCCAGCTCAAGCACGTCAGCCGATGGCCTCGACCTGCCCGGATGTCACGGTGAAACACTGCGCCCCTGCCGGCAGATCGGTGAACAACGCCGGATCGGCACCCGTCATCCAGACCTGCGAGCCCAGCTCGCCGAGTTCGGCGTAGAGCGCCGCGCGCCGACGCGGATCGAGATGGGCGGCGACTTCGTCGAGCAAGACCAGTGGCGGAAGCCCGCTCATGCTCCGGACCAGCCTCGCATGCGCAAGCACGAGCCCGATCAGCAGGGCCTTCTGCTCGCCGGTCGAGCCCTGCTCGGCCGGGATATCCTTGGCGGCATGGCGAACGAGGAGGTCCGACGCCTGCGGGCCGACAAGGGTGCGCCCGGCCGCGCGGTCGCGCTGGCGCCCCTGCCTCAGGATGTCGCGATAGCGATCCTCGGCATCGAGTGCCGGCAGCCCCGCCACAAGCCGGTCGATCTCGCCTTCAAGGCCGAGCGCGGCACGGGGGAAGGGAGATGCGTCGTCGCCATTGGCCGCGATGATCATCGCCAGTCGGCCAACCGTCTCGGCCCTCGCGGCAGCCACGGCCACGCCGAGTTCGGCGATCTCCCGCTCGATCGCTTCAAGCCAGGACGACTCTTGCGGAGTGTCCTCGAGGATCCGGTTGCGCGAGCGCAAAGCCCGTTCTAGCGCGTTCGAGCGTGTCGCATGGCCTGGATCGACCGCAAGCACGAGCCGGTCGAGGAAGCGGCGGCGGTCGCCGGCCGAGCCACGGAACAAGCCGTCGAGATCCGGCGTCAGCCAGACCACGCGGAGATAGTCGCTGAAAGCCAGCGCCGAGCCGACCTGGACCCCGTCGATGCGGGCAAGCCTTGCACGCCGCCCGTCGCTTTCGCTGCCAAGCCCGATGCCGAGGCGCGGCCCATCCTCCGCGAGCGCAATCGATACGGCGAAGGAGCCCGGGCCCGCCTGGCGCGCCATGTCGGAGAGATCGGCGCGGCGCAGCCCCCGGCCCGGCGCGAACAGAGACACGGCTTCGAGCAGATTGGTCTTGCCGGCGCCATTCTCACCGACAAGCGCAACGATTTGGCCCCCGATCGCGAGATCGAGGGCCTCATAGGAGCGGAAATCCTGAAGGATCAGGCGCGCGACCGTGGTCAAGATGCGAGCGCGGCCTAAACCCGCATCGGCATCAGCACATAGAGCGCAGACGCACCTTCGCGATCCTGGATCACGGTCGGCGAACCGGGATCGGCAAGCTTGAGGAGGGCCGTGTCGCCATCGAGCTGGGCGGCGATATCCATCAGGTAGCGGGCGTTGAAGCCGATATCGAGCGGGCTCGCATCATAATCGACCTCGACCTCCTCGGTCGCCGATCCGGAATCGGGATTGGTGACCGACAGGGTCAGGCGGCCATCGGCGATGGACAGCTTCACCGCGCGACCGCGCTCGGAGGAGATCGTCGAGACACGATCGACCGAGGCAGCGAAATCGCCCTTGTCGACGGTCAGGCGCTTGTCGTTTCCGCTTGGGATCACCCGCTGGTAATCCGGGAAGGTGCCGTCGATCAGCTTCGAGGTCAGCACCACCGCCTGCGTCGCGATACGGATCTTGGTGGCGGAGAGCTCGACCGAGACCTCGGTGTCGCCATCCTCCAGCAGCTTCTGGATCTCCGCCACGGCCTTGCGCGGCACGATCACGCCCGGCATGCCGGCAGCCCCGCTCGGAGCCGCGGTATCCACGCGGGCAAGCCTGTGCCCGTCCGTCGCAACGGCGCGCAGCAGGCTGCGGCCTTCGACTTCGATGGTGTGGAGATAGATGCCGTTCAAATAGTAGCGCGTCTCCTCGGTGGAGATCGCGAACTGGGTCTTGTCGATCAGGCGCTTGAGCTCACCCGCGGCGAGCGTGAAGCGATGCGCCATCTCGCCCGCGGTGATGTCGGGGAAATCGCCCTCGGGCAGGGTTTGCAGCATGAAACGCGAGCGGCCGGAGCGGAGCGTCAGCCCCGCTTCACCCGTCGTCTCGAGCGAGACCTGGGCGCCGTCGGGCAGCTTGCGCACGATATCGTAGAGCGTATGTGCCGGCACGGTCGTCGCGCCCGGCTCCGGGACATCGGCGGGCACCGTCTCGACGACCTCGATATCGAGATCGGTCGCCTTCAGTTTGAGGCCGGCACCGTCCGCGCTCAGCAAAAGGTTCGACAGGATCGGGATCGTGTTGCGGCGTTCCACCACGCGGTGGACATGACCCAGCGACTTCAACAGCGTAGAACGTTCGACCGTGACCTTCATCGTCTGTCTTCTGGCGTGCTAGCGCCCGAGCAGCGGCTGCACGGGCGACGGAATGGCCCGCGACATTGCAGGACGCGCGCCGGTGGCGCAAGGGCGCTCTCACAACCGGCCACAGCCAAAGCCGCGCTCGCCTTCAGGGCATAGCGCGGCAGGCAGCTCACTCCTGCAGCATCCGCTTCAGGAGATCGACCTCGTCATGCAGCAGGCGATCTTCGGCGATCGCCTTTTCGATCTTGCGCACGGCGTGCAGCACGGTGGTGTGATCGCGGCCACCGAAGCGGCGGCCGATCTCCGGCAGCGAGCGCGGAGTCAGCGCCTTGGACAGATACATGGCGATCTGGCGCGGCTTCACGACTGCCGCGGTGCGGCGCTCGGAGAGGATGTCGGCCCGGCTGACATTGTAGCGGGTGGCGACCAGCTTCTGGATGTCCTCGATCTTGACGCGGCGCGGCTCGCGGGTCCGGACCAGGTCACGGATCGCCGCCTCGGCCGTTTCCAGCGTCACCGCATTGCCGGACAAGGTGGCATGGGCCAGCAGCCGATTGGCGGCGCCGTCGAGATCGCGGCCATTGGCGGTGATGACGCGGGCAACATAGGCGATCACGTCGGAATTGACGTGGAAGCTCGAATGCGCCGCCTGCAGCGACTCGAGCCGGCTTCCGAGAATCTTCACGCGCAGCGCCTCGTCAAGCTCGCCGACCTCGACGACAAGCCCGCCGGCCAGCCGCGAACGGATGCGCTCGTCGAGCGCTTCGAGATCATTGGCAAGCCGATCGGCCGCGACCACGATCTGCTTGCCGGCATCGATCAAGGCGTTGATCGTGTGGCCGAACTCCTGCTGGATCGAGCGCCCCTGGATGAACTGTACGTCGTCGACGATCAGCAGGTCGATGCCGCGCAGCTTTTCCTTGAAGGCGAGCGCCGTCTGYGACTTCAGGGCCGCGACGAAACCGTACATGAAGCGATCGGCCGTGAAATAGGCCACGCGTTTGCCATGATTGCGCGCATCCTGAGCAATCGCCTGCAGGAGATGCGTCTTGCCGAGCCCGACCCCAGCATGAAGGTAGAGCGGATTATAGGGGGTCGATCCGGCCGGGGCCGCGGCAATTCGCTCGGCCGCTGCAAAGGCCAGCTGGTTCGACTTGCCGACGATGAAGCTCTGGAAGTTGAGGCGCCGGTCGAGCATGGTGCCGCAGGCGTCAACAAGCTCCTGCTCACAGGGCAGGGATCCGGCCTCCGCCGAGCGAAGGGCCATGACGGGCTCGGGTGCCGCCGCACGCGGGGCAGCCATGGCAGCCTCGCGGACCGCGGCCGGAATGGCATCCCGGGCAGCCTGGCGCACCGAAAGCAGGATGCCATTGGCAGCAGGCAACTCGGCCAGGCAATGCGCCCGCAGGCGCTCGGCATAATGCGCCTCCAGCCAGCTCTTCAGGAAACGGGTCGGCACGGTGAGATAGGCCACGCCATCGACGAGGCCGCCGATCTCGACACGCGCAAACCAGCTGGAGAAAACATCCTCGCCGAGTTCGGCACGCAGGCGGCGGCGCACGCGGTCCCAGGCTTCAGTCAGGGAAAGCGCTGCTCCCTCCCCCTGGATGCTCGCAGTCGTGGTCGCGATCACAGACGCCGGCACAGCCTTCGCATCGGTAATCTCGTCCATGGCTTGCCGCTCGAACATTTCGTGCCCCATTTCAATATCAAGAGATGCGCTATCGGCGGCGGCTCTTGGTGGACCGCCTGCCGGAGCTGTTGTTTGGACAAAGAGAATGACGCCCACTCGACGGCATGCGCCGGCGGGTGACAGGCTCTCGATCCATTTCTGATTACGCTTAGAAGGCTCGCCGAAGGACGGAGCCGCTACTTCATCTCAACTCAAACAGACAAAGAGCCGCATCCTCTCCCCTCTGGGGCGTGAGCCAAAAACGCCGTTAATCTTTGGAAACCACCGGAGGTCATTGCTGTCCGCCCGGCGATGAAGGGACCTTACAGGGGCGCCTCGAACGGGGGCAATATCCCAGTCAGCCGGCTTCGGAGACTCAAGCCCTTTCAGAGCCCCCATGACCTATGGGCAAGGCAGGCCCAATAGGTTGGGGAACTTAACGTTTTTTTTACGGCGGAGGCTGCGCGCGGAGCGCGAATCTTTTTTTCGGGAAGCGACGGAGACGCAGGTAGAAGCTCCGGCGATTCCCGACAACAGATTCCTTTGCCCGCTAACGTCATGAAAAATATGGGATTTATTTGCGCGGCCAAAAGGCGAAAAAAGCACCTTTTGGCGCCCTGAAACCACAACCGAAGTCAACCCCATAACGCAGCGGAAAGATTACTGAATCGGCCCCGCAGATGAGATTTTTCTCGTCTGCGGCAGTCAGGCTTGCCTAACGGTCGGTTAACACAGCAAACAAAAAGCCCGACCTGACGGCCGGGCTTTTCTTAGTCCGAAACTGCTCTGCAGAACGCCGCTCAGGAAGCGAGAGCGCTGATCCGATGCGCCAGGCGCGAGACCCTGCGCGAAGCGGTGTTCTTGTGAACGACGCCCTTCTGAGCGGCGCGCATGATCTCCGGCTGAGCGGCCTTGAGCGCCTCCGCAGCGGCACCCTTGTCGCCCGAGGCAATTGCCTCCTCGACCTTGCGCAGGAAGGTGCGCATACGGCTGCGGCGCGCCTTGTTCACCTCGGTGCGCCGCGCGATCTTGCGCGTGGCCTTCTTGGCCGACGTCGTATTGGCCATCGATCGTCCTCGTCTTCATTGCGACCGAACACCCGGCGGATTTGCCTGGCGGGTTCGGGCCGCTACCTTGATTGAAATGCATGTGCGGCGGCGGTTGCTTGCGCTAGCCGTCGCGAGACGCTGGCCTATAGTATCTTGTGCGGGCCGCGTCAACGCCGGAATGGCCGTATCACGCCAGGAGCGCCAGATCAGCCCCTTCGGACCGCCACAGCCTCGATCTCGATCAGGTAGCCATGATGCAGCTCGGGCACCGGCACGACCGAGCGCGCAGGGCGGTGATCGCCGAAGGCCTCAGCGTAGATCCGGTTGAACTCGGGCCAGTTGCCCACCCCGACCAGATAGGCCGTAACCTTGACGACATCGGACGGCGCACAGCCAGCCGCCGTGAGGATCGCGAGCATGTTGGCCAGCGCCTGATGCGCCTGGACGGCGAAGGGCTCGGCCGAGCTATGGCTGCCGTCAGGGCGGGGAGCGAGCTGGCCGGAGACGAAGACGAGGTCCTTATAGGCCACGGCATGCGCATAATGCCCCGCCGGGGCCGGCACCTCGGGCGAGGCGATGGTCTCGATCCTGCTCATGCCGAAGGCCCTACGAAGCGTGCGAAGGCAGCAAGATCGACATTGCCGCCGCTGATGATGACGCCGACACGCTTGCCCGTGACCGGAACCGCCCCGGTGAAGGCCGCTGCAGCCGCAAGGCAACCGGTGGGCTCGACCACGAGCTTCATGCGCTCGGCGAAGAAGCGCATCGTCTCGATCAGCGCCGCATCCGGCACCGTGACGATATCCTCGACGAGGTTCTGGATGATCGGGAAGGTGTATTGACCGAGGAAGGCGGTCTGGGCGCCGTCGGCAATGGTCTTGGGCACGTCGATCTTGACGATCTTGCCGCTGCGCAGGGATTGCTGGCCGTCATTGCCGGCCTCCGGTTCGACGCCGAAGACGCGGATGCCGGGGTTGAGCGCCTTGGCCGCGAGAGCCGCGCCGGAAATCAAACCGCCGCCGCCGAGGGGGACCAGCAGGATATCGAGCGGGCCAGCCTCCTCGATCAGCTCCTTGGCGGCGGTGCCCTGGCCGGCAATGACATCGGGATGGTCATAGGGCGGAATCAGGGAGAGGCCGCGGGTCTCGGCCAGCTCGCGGCCGAGCGCATCGCGGTCCTGGCTGTAACGGTCGAAGAGCACGACCTCGGCGCCATAGCCACGGGTCGCCGCAACCTTCGCGGCAGGCGCATCCTGCGGCATCAGGATGACGGTCGGCACGCCGAGCAATTTGCCCGACAGGGCGATCGCCTGAGCGTGATTGCCCGAGGAGAAGGTGACGACACCAGCACGCTTCTGTTCGGCGCTCAGCGCCGAGATCGCGTTGAAGGCGCCACGGAACTTGAAGGCGCCCATGCGCTGCAGGTTCTCGGCCTTGAAGACCAGCGAGGCCTCGGTGCGGGCATTGGCCGTGCGCGAGGTCAGTGCCGGCGTCCGGTGTGCGATGCCTTGGAGGCGACCCGCCGCCGTCACGACATCCTCATAGGTCGGCAGGACGAGCCCGCCCGTGGCGGAAGGAGCGGCAGCGTTCATCTGGTATCCCTAAGCTTCGAAGAGAACCCCCATCGTGTCAGCAAGCGGGGCTGAGCCGCAAATCAAAGATCGTCGGCCCCGGCATTCGCCCCGCTCATGACTGGGTTCAGCGGTTCTTGAAATCCGGCGGCCGCTTCTCGGAGAAGGCGGCCATCCCTTCCTTCTGATCCTGCGTGGCGAAGAGCGAGGAGAACACGCGCCGCTCGAAGCGCAGCCCCTCGTTCAGGGTGACCTCGAAGGCCCGGTTGACGGATTCCTTGACCATCATCACCGAGGGCAGCGACTTCGCCGCGATCGCCTCGGCCGCCTTCAGCGCTTCCGTCATCAGGTCGGCCAGCGGAACGATACGGGCGACGAGGCCGGAGCGCTCCGCCTCGTTCACGTCCATCATGCGGCCGGTGAGGCAGAGATCCATGGCCTTGGCCTTGCCGATCGCCTTGGTCAGGCGCTGCGTGCCGCCGGCGCCGGGAATGACCCCGAGATTGATCTCCGGCTGGCCGAAGCGGGCATTGTCCGCGGCGATGATGAAATCGCACATCATGGCGAGTTCGCAGCCGCCGCCGAGCGCAAAGCCCGCGACCGCCGCGATGATCGGCTTGCGGCGCTGGCCAATGCGGTCCCACGGCTCGAACTTGTCGTCGAGATAGGTCTCGGGGAAGGTGCGGGACTGCATTTCCTTGATGTCCGCGCCGGCGGCAAAGGCCTTCTCCGAGCCGGTGATGACGATGCAGCCGATGCCGGCATCCTTCTCGAAACCATCGATCGCCGTGTTGACCTCGCCAATCAGCTGGCCGTTGAGCGCATTCAGCGCCTGCGGGCGGTTCAGCGTGATGACGCCCACCTTGCCCTTCACCTCGACGAGAATGGTCTCATAAGCCATGGCGGCCTCCCGGATGATGCTTCGCCTGCAGCATTAGCGGCGGCCGCGGGCGCGGTCCATGCGCGGCCGCGCAAAGGCGGCTTTCGAACCCTGCGGAAGCCGTGCCGCCGACACCGCTCCGCGCGCGATATGACGTTGGCTCAGCGCTTCGGTTGGCAGCGCTCGCAATAGAAAGTCGAGCGACCGGACTGGACGAGCCGCTTCACCAGGCCGCCGCAGCCGGGCGTGACACATGGGTCGCCCTCGCGGTCATAGACCTTGAAGCGGTGCTGGAAATAGCCGAGCGAGCCGTCGGCATGGGCGAAATCGCGCAAGGTCGAGCCGCCAGCGGCCACCGCCTCCTCGAGAACCTCGCGAATAATCTGTGCGAGCGCATGGGCTGCCTCGCGGGGCCGACCGGTTGGCGTCGTGATCGTACCGGCCGCCGCTTCCGGGTGAAGCCCCGCCCGGAACAGCGCCTCGCAGACATAGATATTCCCAAGGCCTGCCACGAGCCGCTGGTCGAGCAGCGCCGCCTTCAGCGGCGCGAGCTTGCCGGCAAAGAGCTTTGCCAGGACTTCGCCGGAGAGCTCGTTGCCGAGAGGTTCGATTCCCATTGCCGCGAAATGCTTCGAGCTCTCCAGCTCGGCCCGCGGCAGGAGATCCATGAAGCCGAAGCGACGGACATCATTATAGGTGACGCGCGCTCCCGATCCGAGATGGAAGACGACATGATCGTGCTGCAGGTGCCGGCCGATCTCGTTGTAATAGGCGCCAGGTTCGGTGGGTGGCGTGCCCGACGCCTCGACCACGAAGCGGCCGCTCATGCCGAGATGCATGATCAGCGCCTCGCCATCGTCTAGATCGGCGATCAGGTACTTGGCGCGGCGCGACAGGCCCTCGACCCGCCGCCCGGTCAGGCGCTCGACGAAATGCTCAGGCAATGGAAAGCGCAGATCAGGCCGGCGCTGCTCGACCCGGGCCAGCACCTGGCCGAGCATGGCGGGCTCCAGCCCACGGCGGACGGTTTCGACCTCGGGAAGCTCGGGCATTGCACTTCGCTCTTCAGCATGCGTCGAGACGGGCCGCGACAAGGCTCGCTCGTTTCGCTATTCATCCGGCTCTAGTTACCGCCTCACCAGAACACAAGCTCCGGGCCAAGCCGTGACAGCAGCCTCCGATACCACCCATTTCGGCTTCGAGACCGTGCCGCTCGCCGAGAAACAGGCCAAGGTCGACGACGTCTTCCACAAGGTCGCCGGCCGCTACGACCTGATGAACGACCTGATGTCGGCGGGTCTGCACCGGCTTTGGAAGGATGCCCTGATCTCGACGCTGAAGCCGCCGCGCGACCGGGCTTTCCACCATCTCGACGTGGCCGGCGGCACAGGCGATGTCGCCTTCCAGGTCCTGGAAGCCGGCGGCCCGGCAACCGATGTGACGGTGCTCGACATCAATGGCGAGATGCTGAGCGTCGGGCGCGAACGCGCGCAGAAGCGCTTTCCAGGCGATGGCCGCATCCGCTTCGTCCAGGGCAATGCCGAGGAGCTCGGCCTGCCGGACAACAGTTTCGACGCCTATACGATCGCCTTCGGCATTCGCAACGTGCCACGCATCGACAAGGCGCTGACGGAGGCGCATCGCGTCCTGAAGCGCGGCGGGCGCTTCCTTTGCCTCGAATTCAGCCATGTCGACGTGCCGGTGCTCGACAAGATCTACGAGACCTATTCCTTCAACCTGATCCCACCGATGGGCAGGCTCGTGACGGGAGATGCGGAGCCCTATCGCTATCTGGTCGAATCGATCCGCAAATTCCCGAAACCACAGGTTTTCGCCGACATGATCGCAGCAGCCGGCTTCCGGCGGGCGCGCTTCACGCCCATGACCGGTGGGGTCGTGGCACTGCATTCCGGCTGGAAGCTGTGACGGCCCGCCTTCCAGCATGATCTCCTCAATCGCCCATTTCACCCGCATGGCGCGGGTTGGTTTCGTTCTGGCTCGCGAAGGCGCGCTCGCGCTGGTGGATCCGTCGGTTCTGCCGCCCGCGGCACGTGCGCTGATCAGGGTCGGCCGGCTGATCGAGCGCCGGGGCGCCGGCTCCTCGGCCACGCGCCTTGCCGCTGCGATGACCCGGCTTGGTCCGTCCTATGTCAAGTTCGGCCAGTTTCTGGCGACGCGGCCAGATGTGGTCGGGATGAAGATCGCCGAAGACCTGTCGGCGCTTCAGGACAGGATGGCGCCGTTCCCGATGGAACAGGCCCGCGCCGCGATCGAAGYCGCGCATGGCGAGCCAGTCGAGGCGCTGTTCTCCGAATTCGGCGAGCCCGTCGCGGCCGCCTCGATCGCCCAGGTCCATCGCGCACGGTTGAAGGATGGCTCGGAGGTCGCGGTCAAGGTGCTTAGGCCCGGCATCCGTGACCGTTTCAACCGCGACCTGGCGGCGATGCGCTTCGGCGCCGAACTCGCCGAGAGCCGCTCGCACGAGGCGCGGCGCCTGCGTTTCTCCGGCGTGGTCGAGACGCTGGCGCGCTCCGTCACCATGGAGATGGACCTTCGCCTCGAGGCCGCAGCGCTCTCGGAATTCGCCGAGAACACCAGGGACGATGCCGATTTCCGCGTCCCGAAGCCGGACTGGCAGCTGACGGCGCGCGAGGTGCTCGTCGACGAATGGATCGACGGCATTCGCCTCTCCGATGTCGAAGCGCTGCGTACTGCCGGCCATGACCTCGTGGCGCTCGGCCGCACCGTCATCCAGTCCTTCCTGAAGCACGCGATCCGCGACGGCTTCTTCCATGCCGATATGCATCCGGGGAACCTGTTCGTCGATGCGCAGGGCCGGCTGGTTGCAGTCGATGGCGGCATCATGGGCCGGCTCGGCCTCAAGGAACGGCGGTTCCTCGCCGAAATCCTGCTCGGCTTCATCACGCGCGACTACGCCCGCGTGGCCCGGGTCCATTTCGAGGCCGGCTATGTTCCGGCCCATCACGATGTCGCTGACTTCGCCCAGGCGATCCGGGCCGTCGGCGAGCCGATCCATGACCGGCGTGCCGACGAGATCTCGATGGCGAAGGTTCTGACCCTTCTCTTCGAGATCACCGGGCTGTTCGATATGGCGACCCGGACCGAACTCGTCATGCTGCAGAAGACCATGGTCGTGGTCGAAGGTGTAGCGCGCTCGCTCGATCCGCAGCTCGATATGTGGAAGACGGCCGAGCCGGTGGTGCGCGAGTGGATCACCCGCAATCTCGGCCCTCTCGGCAAGATCGAGGAAGTCAGCCGAGGCGCCCAGTCCATGCTCTCGACGCTCGCCAGCCTTCCTGAAACGGCCGCTCGGGCCGAGCGTGTGCTGGGCCAACTCGAGGACGCCTCGCGCCAGGGCTTTGTCCTGGACGAACGCAGCATCCAGGAGATTGGCCGGGCCGAAGCCCGGCGCAACCGCTGGGGCAACTGGGCATTGTGGCTGATCGCGGGCCTGCTGGCCTACAGCATCTTCAGCTGACGCCCCTCAGCCGGCGACCGCCCGATAGGCCAGGACCTGGAATTCCTGGCCGAGGGCGGCGTCTTCCGGACCCTGCATCAGTCTCTGGCTCAGGAAGACCGTGACGAGGTTCCGATGCGGGTCGATATTGAGACTGGTGCCGAACCCGCCTTCCCAGCCATAGCGCCCGGGAACCGCCGAGATCGGATCGGGCTGCGTCGCGATCCCAAGACCGAAGCCCCAGCCCGTGCTCTCCCAGAAGCCCGGGAAGAACGGTGAAACCGCCTTCTGCTCCGGCGTGATCTGATCCCGCGTCATCTGCTCGACCATCCCTGGCGAGAGGATGCCCTGCCCGCCGTATTGCCCGCGCGCCAGGAGCACGCGCGCAAATCTCAGGACATCGTCGGCCGTCGAGACAAGCTCGCAGGGAAAGGCGGGCGCGCGGGCAAACGCGCTTCCGGCGCCGCGATCGAACAGGACGAGCCGGCCCGCGTCCGAATCGAGACGATAGGCGCTGGCCAGTCGTCCGGCCTGGCCCGCCGGCACGCTGAAGCCGGTATCGACCATGCCCAGCGGTCGAAACAGACGTTCCTGCATGAGATCATCAAGCGGCTTGCCGGAAACCCTGGCCAAGAGCACCGAGAGCACGTCGAAGCCGGTATGATACATCCAGACGTCCCCGGGTTGGTGGATCAACGGCAGGGAGCCGAGCCGTTTCATCCAGGCGTCGGGCGACATCTCGGGGCTCATTGGACCGGGCGCGACGCCGGCATCGGCCATTGCCTGCTGGATCGGGTAACGGCCCGGCGGCGCCATGATCGCGCCGATGCCGAGCCTGAGCGTCAGCAGATCGCGCAACGTGATTGATCGGCGGGCCGGCACGGTGTCGTCGAGCGGGCCAGCGATGCTGCGCAGGACCCGGCGGTCCGCCAGCTCCGGCAACCAAGGCTCGACGGCGTCATCGAGCCCGATCGCTCCATCCTCGACGAGCGACAGAGCCACCACCGCCAGCATCGGCTTGGTCATCGAGGCGATGCGGACGATCGCATCGCGACGCATCGGCGCAGCACTGTCGAAATCGGCCAGGCCGAAGGTCTCGACATGCACGTCATCCGCCCGGGCGATCAGCGTGACGATCCCGGCGACGGCACCGCGCGTGACATGGCCGCGCATCGCGGCGGCCGTGTCGGCGAGGGCCTTTTCGGAGAAGCCAGCGCTCATCCGTTCTTGAACTCGGCATTGACCATCCAATGCGTGCCGAAGCGGTCGGTCAGCATGCCGAAGCTCTTGGACCAGAAGGTCTCCCCGATCGGCATCTGGATCTGGCCGCCCTCCGAGAGCCCCTTGAAGATGCGCTCGGCCTCGGCGACCTCCTTAACCATGACGTTGACATAGACGCTGCGCATCGGGCCGCTGCTGCGGTCCGGCGGCGCATCGGACGCCATCAGCATCTGGCCGTCGAGCTCCAGGCAGGCATGGATGATCTTCTTGCGCCATTCCGGCGAGACGTCGTTCTCCGCCGGCGTGCCTTCATGGCTCATCATCGCGGTGATCTTGCCGCCAAGCACCTTCTGGTAGGTCGTGAACGCTTCTTCGCAATTGCCGTTGAACATCAGATAAGTCGAGAGCTTCATTGGGCTGTTCCCTTGAGAAATGGCCGGTMGCGCCGGCCTTGGATGGCTTGGTGGATCAGATTCTCTGGTAGCGAGCTCTCATGAACTCGCTCCAGTTGCCATCGGCACCGAGAACCTTCGAATAGAACAACCGCTCGGTCGGGCTGCCGATCTCGATGATGTCCCGATATTTCGACGTCGTGCCATCGCCGGAGAAGCTGGGCCCTTCGGATTCGAGCGTCAGGATCTTGCCGCTGTCGTCGAGAGAACCTTCATAGGTCCAGATCATCGCCATCATCGAGCCCAGCCAGGTTCCGACGAAACGGCCCTTTTGGGGGTCAAAGCCGAGCGTGATCTGCATGGTCGCGGGATTTCCGTCGGGCAGCTCGCTCTTGCTCTCCCCGACGATCCAGAGATCGCCGATGGAGCGAACGGTCTCCGAGCCCTTGAAGATCTCCTCCGGCTTGTCGGGCGAGCAGTTCGATTCATAAGCCCAGTTGCCGACGAGCTGCTGAAGCCAGCGATGTTCGTCCTGCGGTTCGACAGTCTGCATGGGTATAGCCTCCTCCTTGCTGGTTCTTCGGGAACTGAGATGGGTCTAGCGCTCGGCCGCCACTTTCAGATTGGCGAGTCCGGTCTCGAAATCGCGCCCCACCATGCGATCGACGTTGAAGAAGACATGCATGATCCGGGTGAGGAACGGCGCTGGGCCGGTCATGGTCCAGATCACCTCGGTGGCGCCGCCGCGAGGCTCGAGCGCGAATGTGACGTCGTTATGAGCCTCGAAGGGCTTGATGAAATCGAGCCTCAATCCAACCTTGCGGGGAGCCGAGGCCTCGACGATCTCCGTGCGGCCCTGCCCGACATTCTTGTCGCCGTCCCAGGCATAGACCGCACCGAGGCCGCTTTCCGCGCCGCTGAAGCTGCGCTTCATCGCCGGGTCCTTCTTCTCCCAGGGCGACCAGTCACCCCAGCTCCGGAACCCGTTGATCAGCGGAAAGACGTGCTCCGGCGGTGCGTTGATGGCGAGCGAACGCTGGACGCGAAAGCTGTCGGGCTTCATCGCGGCCAGGACGAGCACGACGACGATGGCGAGGGCGAGAATGGCGACAATGGCCCAAAGAAGGGTGCTGAGCACGGAACGCTCCTGTGACGGATCGAGAGGGAGTGGCGAAAGCTGCTAGGCGCTTCGCAGCGGGATGAGTGCGCGCAGCCTCGGATCGCGCAGGTAGAGTCCGCCCCAGGCCATGAGGCCGAGATAGAGCCCAAAGAAGAGGTGGCTGAAGAGCGGGCTGCCGACGCGCAGATGCGTCGCCATGGCGCCGCCAAGCAGCCCCGTAAGCAGCACGGCGCCAAGAATGGAGGTGCGGGGATAGGCATAGAGCAGCGCAATGATCAGCGTCATGGCGCCGAGCCCCCGGGCCAGCTCATTGCTTCCCGAATATCCCAGCTGCTGCAGGGTATCGTTGACCACCTGCAGGGGCGCCAGCTTGATACCGCCGTCGAACAGCAGGAACGCGACGACGACACCGCTCAGCACCCGTCCCGTCCAGAGCTTGGCTCTTGGCTCTGCGAAGGCGGGCTCGGTAATCGATAGAGACATGATGCTCTCCAAAGTTGTTTGATTGGGATCTAAGATCTCATTGCGAGCAGACAAGACCGCCTGGCGAGCAGGCAAAACCGCCTGGATTCCGGGGCGATGACGGGCCGCGATCATTGTCCGTCCGTCCCCTTCGAAGGCGGGCTCAACGACAGCGCCGCATTCTGGTCCTCAGTCCTCAGCTCCAGAATCATGCTCTCCAGCCTGTCCAGGCTCTGGTCCCAGAAGACCCGGTAGTGCTCGAGCCAGGCAGCCACATCGCGCAGCGGGCCGGGATCGAGCCGGCAGGGCCGCCACTGCGCCTCGCGGCCACGGGAGATCAGGCCGGCCTTCTCGAGCACCTTCAGATGTTTCGAGACGGCCGGGAGGCTCATCGCGAAAGGTTCCGCCAACTCCTTGACCGAGGTTTCCCCCAGCGCGAGGCGCGCCAGGATGGCCCGCCGGGTGGGATCGGCGAGGGCAGAGAGCGTGGCGCTGAGGTGGTCCGGCGACATCAACTAAACCGATCGGTTAATTAACTGACCGGCTTACTAATGCACCAAAGCCGTAACGTCAAGCGCCCGTTGCGAGACCGCTGAACGCCCGGCCTGCCGACCATCGGCCGGTGCGATGCCGGTTGTTGTCAGGAGCGCCCGCAGCCGGCTAGAGTCAGCCATGAGCTTCGAGATCGCCGCCACGCCGCATGACGCCATCAACCGGTTGGAGGCGCTTTATGCCGAAGCGAAGGACGCGCTCCGCGCCGATCTCCAACGCTTCTTCGATACGAGACAGCCGCCGACGCCGGAGGAGCGCGCCCGCTATCGCTACCCGATGCTGCGCGTCACCTATGAGCCGTCGAAGCTGCCCGCAGCGACACGCCGCGGCTTCGCCAAATTTGCGGCGCCCGGCATCTACTCGACCACGGTGACCCAGCCGGCCGAGTTCCGGACCTATCTGCTCGACCAGCTCGACCCCCTGGTGACGGAATACGGCGCCACCATCGAGACGGGCATCAGCACCCAGGAAATTCCCTACCCCTATGCAATCGAGGGCGGCGACGAACTGGGCGGCGGCCGGATCTCGCCCGCGGAGCTTGCGCGGCATTTCCCGACGCCGCTGCTCTCGCTGGTCGGCGACGAGATCGCCGACGGCACCTTCGAGATCATCGAGGGCGAGCCACGCCCGCTCTCGCTCTTCGATGCGGTGCGCGTCGATTATTCGCTGCGGCGGCTGGTCCACTATACCGGCACCGACTGGCGGATGGTGCAGCCCTGGGTGCTGCTGACCAACTACCATCGCTATGTCGACCAGTTCGTGCGGCTGGCATTGGCCGAGATCGAGGCCGGCACCGCCGAGGCGCTCGTCGCGCCGGGCGGGATCCGGATCGACCGCGAAGGCATCGATGTCAGCGCCGCCGAGCGCGTGATGTCCGCGCCCTGGCATCGCTTCCAGATGCCGRCTTATCACCTCATCCGCGCTGGAGGCGAAGGCGTCACGCTGGTCAATATCGGCGTCGGCCCGTCCAATGCGAAGAACATCACCGACCATCTCGCGGTGCTCAGGCCGAATTGCTGGTTGATGGTCGGCCATTGCGGTGGCCTCCGGCAGACGCAGATCATCGGCGACTACGTGCTGGCCCACGCCTATCTCCGCCAGGACGGCATCCTGGATGACCATGTGCCGCCGGACATTCCGATTCCGGCGCTCGCCGAGGTCCAGGTCGCCTTGCAGCAGGCTGCGGCCGAGGTCACTGGCGAGAAGGGCGACCGGCTGAAGCAGAGGCTGCGCACCGGTACCGTCGTGACGCAGGACGATCGCAACTGGGAGCTGCGCTGGACCAAGGAGCGCCGCCGTATCAACCTGTCGCGCGCCATCGCGGTCGACATGGAATCCGGGACCATCGCAGCACAGGGCTACCGGCTACGCGTGCCCTACGGCACCTTGCTCTGCGTCTCCGACAAGCCGCTGCATGGCGAGATCAAGCTGCCGGGCGCCGCCAACGCCTTCTATGAGCGCGCTGTCGGCGAGCACCTGAAAATTGGACTTGCAGCGCTGGAGAAGCTCAAGGAAGCCGGCAGCACGATCCATTCACGCAAGCTGCGTTCCTTCGACGAGCCGCCCTTCCGCTAGAGGCCCCTGCACGTCCGCCCCATGACAGCCGCGCCTCCGCGATGCTAGGTGAAGGGCTTCTTGCCTCGGGAGCCCGCCCTTGTCCGCATCTCGCTCCGTCCTGCTGATCATCGGCGGGGGTATCGCCGCCTACAAGGTGCTGGAGCTGATCCGGCGCCTGAAGGACCACGGCATCACCTCGCGCTGCATCCTGACCAAAGCCGGCGAAGAGTTCGTGACGCCGCTCGCCGTATCGTCGCTGGCGGGCGAACGCTGCTTCACCGATTTGTTCTCGCTGACCGACGAAGCCGATATCGGCCATATCGCGCTGTCGCGCTCGACCGATCTGGTCGTCGTCGCTCCCGCGACCGCCGACCTGATCGCCAAGATGGCGACGGGCCTTGCCAATGACCTTGCCTCGACGGCCCTGCTCGCCACCGACAAGCGCATCCTGATCGCGCCCGCGATGAACCCGCGCATGTGGGAGCATCCGGCGACACGGCGCAACATGGCGCAGCTCGAGAAGGACGGGGTGCTCGTCGTCGGGCCGAACTCCGGTGCCATGGCCGAGCGAGGCGAGAACGGAYCCGGCCGCATGGCCGAGCCTCATGAGCTGCTGGCGGCGATCGAACAGGCGCTGGCCGGCGAAACCCGGCTCTCCCCGGGTGGAACGATCGGCTTCCTCGGTCGCAGTCCGGGCGGCGCGTCCGGTGCCCCCAAGCTGCTCGCCGGCAAGCGCGTGCTGATCACCTCCGGGCCGACGCATGAACCGATCGACCCCGTGCGCTACATCGCCAACCGCTCCTCCGGAAAGCAGGGTCACGCGATCGCAGCCGCCGCCGCGGCCGCGGGCGCCAGCGTGACATTGGTGTCCGGCCCGGTCGCGATCGCCGATCCGGAGGGGGTGACCACGATCCATGTCGAATCCGCCCGCGATATGTTGGCCGCAGTCGAAGGCGCGCTGCCGGCGGATATCGCGATCTTCGCCGCCGCGGTCGCCGACTGGCGCGTTGCGGAAGAGGCGCCCGGCAAGCTCAAGAAGCAGGCCGGCGCGAGCGCGCCTGCCCTCGCCCTCGTCGAGAACCCGGACATCCTGGCGACGATCGCCGCACGCGAGATCGATCGCCCCGCCCTCGTCGTCGGCTTCGCCGCCGAGACCGACCGCGTGATCGACTATGCCCGCGCCAAGCTGGCAAAGAAGGGCTGCGACCTGATCGTCGCAAACGATGTCGGCGGCACCGGAGTGATGGGCGGCGACGCCAACACCGTGCATCTCGTCACCTCCGACAATGTCGAAACCTGGCCGACCCTGCCCAAGGGCGAGGTCGCGAGCCGGTTGATTGCGCATCTGGCGCGCATGCCGCAGGCCAGCAAGACGGACCGCTGAGCGCCATGGTCACGCTTCCCATCAAGCGCCTGCCCCATGGCGCCGACCTGCCGCTGCCGGCCTATGAGAGCAGCGGCGCCGCCGGCATGGACCTCCGTGCCGCCCTGGCCGCCGATGAGCCCTGCGTTCTGGCGCCGGGCGGACGCGGTCTCATCCCGACGGGGATCGTGCTGCAATTGCCGCAGGGTTTCGAGGCGCAGGTCCGGCCGCGCTCGGGCCTCGCCTTCAAGCATGGCGTCACGGTGCTGAATTCGCCCGGCACCGTCGACAGCGACTATCGTGGGGAGATCAAGGTGATCCTGATCAATCTCGGCGCAGAAGACTTCGTGATCCGGCACGGCGACCGCATCGCCCAACTCGTGGTCGCCCCGGTCTCACAGGCGGCCTTGGTCGAGGCTGCCACACTCGACGAGACCGCGCGCGGGGACGGCGGCTTCGGCTCGACCGGCATCGCTGGGAGCAAGGCGACGGCGCAAGGTGGCGGCCAATGATGCCGCTCTCGCACCGCAGCCTCCTCGCCGTCGCCGCAGTCGTCGATATCGCGCTGCATGCTCGCCCGTCGCCCGTCGCCGCCAAATTCCTGGCTGCACGCCACGACCTGCCGCCGCGCCATCTCGAAACCATGCTGCAGGCGCTCGTGCGCGCCGGCATCCTGAAGGGCGTGCGCGGTCCGCGCGGCGGCTATGAGCTCGCTCGCGAACGCCGCCGCATCACCGCCGGCGATATCGCGCGTGCGGCCATGCAGGAAACGAGCGATGAAACCACGCCCCTGCCGCAGTCCCGCCTTATCGACGAGGTGGTCGGCCCGGCGCTGAGGCGGGCGACCGATGCCTTCCTGGCCGAGCTCGACAGCGTCACCGTCGAAGATCTCTGTCGCCAGTCCGAGCAGAAGTCGGTCTTCGGAGAGATCGCCCAGAGAGCCGATTTCACAATATAATTATGTTATTAAACTAATTATTCGACATAAGATGTGAAATACGTTAGCCCTTCCATCCTGACCATATGACGCAAGGGAGGCCGCTATGGCCGAAGCAGCACAGAAGCTCAATCCCGCACAGGACAAGGCGCCCGGTCGAGGCCGGGTCTATGAGTCGATCACCGATACGATCGGTGACACTCCGCTGGTGCGGCTGAACCGTCTCCCGGCAGAACGCGGCGTCAAGGCGACGATCCTTGCCAAGCTCGAATTCTTCAACCCGATCTCCAGCGTCAAGGATCGTATCGGCGTAAACATGGTCGATGCGCTCGAAGCCTCAGGCGTTCTGAAGCCGGGCGGCACGCTGATCGAGCCGACCTCGGGCAATACCGGCATCGCGCTCGCCTTCGTCGCTGCCGCGCGCGGCTACCGCCTGATCTTGGTCATGCCGGAGACGATGTCGCTGGAGCGTCGCAAGATGCTGGCCCTGCTCGGCGCCGAACTCGTGCTGACGCCCGGCCCGGGCGGCATGCGCGGTGCCGTGGCCAAGGCCGAAGAGCTCAAGGCCGAGATCCCGGGTGCGATCATTCCGCAGCAGTTCGAGAATCCGGCCAACCCCGAGATTCACCGCAGGACGACCGCCGAAGAGATCTGGAACGACACCAACGGCGAAATCGACATCTTCGTCTCCGGTGTCGGCACCGGCGGCACGATCACCGGTGTCGGCCAGGTGCTGAAGCCCCGCCGGCCCGGGCTGAAGGTCATCGCGGTCGAGCCTGAAGACTCCCCGGTTCTCTCCGGCGGCCAACCCGGTCCGCACAAGATCCAGGGCATCGGCGCCGGTTTCGTTCCCGGCGTGCTCGATCGCTCGGTGATCGATGAGGTGGTGACTGTCGGCAACCAGACCTCCTTCGACACGGCTCGCGCGCTGGCCCGCCTCGAAGGCATTCCGGCCGGCATCTCCTCGGGCGCGGCAGTCGCTGCCGCGCTGGAAATCGGCGCGCGTCCCGGCAACGAAGGCAAGACCATCGTCGTGATCATCCCCTCCTTCGCCGAGCGCTATATTTCGAGCGCTCTCTTCGAAGGCCTGTGATCTCCAGCGCGCTTCAGGTCGTCCGGCTCAGCGAAACGCTGCCGGACGATTTTTCTGCCCTGCAGGACGAAGCGGCGGCCGAAGGCTACCGCTTCGTCGACGGTTTGCGGGACGAGTGGCAATCCGGCCGTTATCGTGACGCCGACGAGCGGAATGCCCTGTTTGCGGTGTTTCGCGATGGGGTGCTCGCCGCGATCGGCGCGGTGACGCCGGACCCTTATGACCCAGCGCCCGACCTCCTGCGCATTCGCCATGTCTATGTCCGGCCGACCGGCCGGCGCCGAGGCGTCGGCCGCCTGCTGGCGAGCGCACTCGTGCAACAAGGGCTGTCGCTGGCGCCGAGGCTCTCGCTCAACGCTGCGGATTCCGGCGCGGCCGCTTTCTGGGAAGCCATGGGCTTCAAGCCCGATGGCGGCGGTACACGCCGCAGCCATCTGCTCACGCGCTAGGATCGAAGCCTGGATCGGCGTCCCGAAAACCGCACCCCACCTTTCGGGCCGAGGCTTTCGTGTTTGCATCGGCTTTCCCGAAAACCGCGCCCCACTTTTCGGGCCGATCCGTTAGCGACGCAGGATCAGACGGTTATTCCAGGGGTCGGCAACGGTGACGGTGCCTCCCTGATCACGACCGCCGGCAGCGATCATCCGCGTCCGCATCGCCGCGAAGGCCGGGTCGTCGGCGGCGACGAGCTCGAAGCTCGCGAGYCCCGCATCGCTGTCAGCCCGCAGGCCTGCCCCCCGGCTGCCCCAGACATTGACGGCGATATGGTGATGGTAGCCACCGGTCGCGAGGAAGCTGGCGCCGGGATAATGCACCATCACGTCAAAACCGAGCCCATCGCGGTAGAAGCCCTCGGCCTGCGCGGTGTCGCCGACGCGCAAATGAACATGCCCCATGCCCGTGCCAGTCGGCATGCCGGGATAGGCGGCTCCGTCCGACTCACGCAGGAGCAGGTCGAGATCGAGCCGATCGGTCGACATCTTGATGGCGCCGCCATCAAGTCGCGGCCATTCCGGCCGGCTGCGATCACGATAGATTTCGATGCCGTTGCCTTCCGGATCGGAGAGGTAGAGCGCCTCGCTGACGAGATGGTTCGAGGCGCCTTCCAGCGGCACTCGGGTCCTGGCCGCATGCGCCAGCCAGTTGGCGAGGTCACGGCGCGATGGCAGCAGGATCGCGAGATGGAAGAGGCCGGCGGCCGATACCGGTGCGCTCGCCCCCCCTTCGAGCCGCACCAGCGGCACGCCGTCGACACCGAGCACGGAGAGGCCGGGCTCTTCCGAGATCAGCGTCAGCCCGATCGCGTCGCGATAGAAGGCCGTCAGGCGCGGCAGATCGCGCACCCGCAAGGAGACCGCGCCAATGTGAAGGGGCGCGTCATAGGCCTCAAGCCGTACCGGTGACGAAACCTTGTCCTTAACCGTGAGCATCGCCGCCTCCGAAAATGATGCGGCCCGACGTCCGCCGCAGTCTTCAAATGGCAAGAAACCGAGCCATTGTCGCCCCTTGGCATGGCAAGACCAAGATTGCAGCCGCGCAATATCGCGGGRCCGTCAGACCGGGCTCGGCCGGTCGATCGCAAAATCAGAGAACCAGGCCTCCTCCCTGCCCTCTAGCAGGGCGCCGAGGAGACGAGACGCGAGGAAGCTGAAGGTGATGCCGTTGCCGCCATAGCCATAGGCCGCCAGCAGGCGTGGCTGGCCAGGGACCCGCCCGATCAGCGGCAACCCGTCCCCGGTCTGGCCGAAGGCCCCGGACCAGGTGTGAGCAAGCGAGAGCCGCGCAGCCGGCACAAGGGCCGCGAGCTTGCCGAGCAGCGCCTCTGTCTTCTCCGGCCCGAGACGCTCGCGCAGATCGGCGTCATCGCTCCCCTCGTCCTCGCCTCCGATGACGATGCCTCCATCGGCCGTGGTCCGGCAGTAGACATAGTCCGTCGAAGCCTCCCAGACGAGCGCACGCCGAGGCCAGAGCGCCTGTGCGGGCTGCGGCTGCGTCGCCAATGCCCAACTCGAGGCGATGCGATGCAGATCGCTCCGGACGCAATCTGGCATGACATAGCCGGCTGCCAGGACGACATGACCGGCTTCGATCGTGTGGCCAGCGCCGAGCTGGACCATGGCGGAGCGACCCTGGCCATCGAATGCCACCGCCTCGTCGCGGATAAGACGCGCGCCCCGCGCTGCCGCCACGCCGAGCAGGGCATGGCACAGGCTGAGGGGGTCTGCTTCCGCCGATCCGGGCGAGACGATGGCTGCCGCCCGGTCGAACCCGAACTCGCGCAGCAGCAGGTCATGGCCGAGCAGGGAGCCGGGCAGGCCAGCGCGCTCCCGCAGGAGATGCTCGTCCAGCAATTCACGCGCCCCGGTCTCGCCAGCTGCGAGATAGACCGTGTCACGGGGATGGAAGGCGCAGCGCAGTTGTTGGCCCAGGACCAGCTCACGAAGCCCCGCCACGGCCCGAAGGCTGCGCCGATAGATATCCGCCGCCCGTTCGAAGTCGTAGAGCGCCGAAAGCCGCCGCAAGGGCTGGTCGATCTCCCATTGCAGCATCGCAGTGCTGGCCACCGTGCTGCCGAAGCCTGGTCTTTCACGATCGACGAGCACGACCTGCCGCCCACGCGCGGTCAGATGTTCCACCAGCATCGCCCCCGTGATGCCGCCGCCGATGATCGCCACGTCGCAGCGAATATCCGCTTCGAGCGTCTCGCCTCGCGGATGTCCGGCATCTGTGCGCCAGGGGCTCGAACCGCTGCGCAGGTCGCTCTGGCGCGTGTCGTCGGGATCCAGCATCGCCTACTCGTCCGCCATGGCAGCACCGACCCTGTCCGCCATGGTCGCGCCCCTGCGGCCGAGAGGCTTGGGTCGCCCGATCGTGGTGTCGCGCTCGGTCTGATGCTCGAGTTCGGCATTGAGTTCGGCACCGGCGAGCACGATCATCGCCGACAGCCAGAGCCAGGTCATGAAGACCACCACCGTCGAGAGCGAGCCATAGGTCGCCGTGTAATTGCCGAGCGTGCCGACATACCAGGAGAAGGCCCATGACGCGGCCGCCCAGAGCAGCGAGGCGGCGATCGCGCCTGGCATGACCCAGGCGAAGCGCGGCCGCCGCCTGCTCGGTCCGATCCAGTAGAGGCAGGCGATCGCCAGCGTCGCCATCACGACGAAGGTCGGCCAGCGCACCAGCCGGACCAGTTGCTCGAGTTCGTAGTGGAACGGGAAGAACGCGGAGATGACCGGCAGGATGGCGATCGCGATCAGCGCCGCCATCAGCAGCACGACCCCGCTCAGCGTGGTCAGCAGCGAGATCAGGTTCAGCTTGAAGAAGCTGCGCTTCTCCCGTTCGCGATAGATGATGTTGAGCGCATCGAAGACCGCCTTCACCGCGGCGTTCGCACTCCAGGCCGCCACGAGCAGGCTGACAAGGACAGCAAGGGACAGGCCGGTGCTGGATTGTGTCGCAAGCCGCATCGCTTGCTCGCGGATCAACTCGCGTGCGGCAGTTGGAAAGACCGTGGTGAGGCTGTCGAGCTGGCCGGCGATGGTCAGCGGGTCGGTGAAATAGCGGTACAGCGCGACAAGGAGCGAGAGCGCCGGGACAAGCGAAAGCAAGGTGAAGAAGGCGACCGCACCAGCCAGAGAACTGAGACGGTTATCGGCAACATTGCCGGCAAAGCGCAGCAGGACATCCTTCCAGCCAAGCCAGGTCATCTCGAGCGGCGAAGCCGCGTCGCGGCCGCGTGCAACCTCCTCTCGCGAAGGCCGCGCACGCCAGCGCGAGATCGCCTCGGCCACGTAGCCCAGCGCCACCCCCGCGCCCGCTGCGCCCGTGATGCGTTTCAAGAAGGCCATGAAAAGTCTCCGCCGCCGCGGTGGGTCGACACGCGGCCTGGCACCAGCCTAGGGCAAACCGGGCGGACGACGAGTTTGTTCCCTGCGCGGCGGGCCACCCCAGGCCGCTTATCCGTTTGTTAACCTTAACAGTTCCTAATCAGAGCCAGAAAACGCGCGCTTCACATGCGTCAGCAAAGGCTTGCGACCTCCTCGTCCCGGATGACGGGAGGCACCRCATCTGGCCACCCGATCGGCGAACGACATACAGAGACCTGCGATGAAGATGTTCCTGAAAGCCGGCCTTGCGAGCCTCGCACTTCTGGCTGGCGGCGCGGCCTCCGCGGCGGACATGCCCTATCGCAAGGGCACGCTGCCGCCGGCTCCTGCACTGCCGGAATTCTTTTCCTGGACCGGGTTCTACGCCGGCGGCCAGATCGGTTATTCCTGGGGCTCGGAGCGCACCCGCTTCATCGCCGCCAACGGCATCGGCGCGGCTTTCACCTCCGATACCGATTCGGTGCTCGGCGGCGGACATGCCGGCTTCAATTACCAGTTCGGCTCCTATGTCCTCGGCATCGAAGGCGATATCGAGGCCCTGAATAGCGATGGGCGCTTCCGTCATGCCCTCGGCATCGGTGAGGTGAAACGCGACTGGCAGGCTTCGGTGCGCGGTCGCCTGGGCTTTGCGATGGACCGCTTCATGATCTATGCCACGGGTGGCGCGACTTTCACCGAGTTCGACCAGCAGCTCTTCGATCCGGCTTCGGGAGCACGTGACAGCGCCCAGACATCGCGCTCGGGCTGGAGCGTGGGCGGCGGTCTTTCCTTTGCGCTGACCGACCACCTGATCGCCGGCGTCGAATACCGCTACACCGATTTCGGCCGGTTCAACCGCCTGGCGCGCGGCGCCTTCCTTGGCGTGACGACCGATCAGGATTCGACGCTGCATAGCGTCCGCACGAGCCTGAGCTACAAGTTCTGACGGGACGAAGCCCGGATCAGAAGCCCGTGCGCTGGCGAATGGCGGCAGCGAGCGTGCCGTCGTCGAGATAGTCGAGCTCGCCGCCGACCGGCACGCCATGGGCGAGCTTCGTCACCTTGACCGGCAAATGGGCAAGCAGATCGGTGATGAAATGCGCCGTGGTCTGCCCGTCGACCGTGGCGTTGAGCGCCAGGATGACCTCCTTCACGGCCGGGTCGGAGGCACGGGCCACCAGCGCATCGAGCGTCAGGTGCTCGGGCCGGATGCCGTCGAGCGCCGAGAGCACGCCGCCCAGAACATGATAGCGCCCTGAAACAGCGCCCGAGCGCTCGAGCGCCCATAGGTCGGAGACGTCCGCGACGACGACGATCACCCCATCGTCGCGGCGGGCGTCGCGACAGACCGAGCAGGGATTGCTGGTATCGATATTGCCGCAGGTCGTGCAGACGACGATGCGTTCGCGCGCGGTCGCCATGGCCTCGGCGAGCGGGCCCAGAAGCTGCTCGCGCTTCTTGACGAGATGCAGGGCAGCGCGCCGGGCCGAACGCGGCCCGAGGCCCGGCAGCTTGGCGAGAAGCTGAATCAGCCGCTCGATCTCGGGGCCGGCAATGGCGCGTGACATGCGGGCCTGCAGCTCAGAACAGTTTCATGCCGGGCGGGATCGGCAGGCCCTTGGTGATCTCAGCCATGCGCTCCTGCATCACCCGCTCGGCGCGGGCGCGGGCGTCGGTGCTGGCCGCGACGATCAGATCCTCGAGTATCTCGCGCTCGTCGGCCATCATCAGGCTCGGGTCGATCCGGACCGACTTGAGCGCGCCCTTGGCGGTCATCGTCACGGTGACCATGCCGCCGCCGGAGGCGCCCTCGACCTCGATCGTGTCGAGCTCGGCCTGAACATCGGCCATCTTCTGCTGCATCTGCTGCGCCTGCTTCATCAGGCCCATCATGTCGCGCATGGTGTCTCTCCGTATGCGAAAGTGTCAGAAATCGACGCCGTCGAAATCCGGCTCGCTGTCGTCGAACAGCGGCTCGGCATCAGACATGTAATCATCGTCGGCCGAGCCCGAGGATTGCGCCTCGGCAGCTTCAGCCGCGCGCGGATCGCGCACGTTGACAATGCGGGCGCCGGGAAAGCGCTCCAGGACAGCCTTCACCGCTGGATGAGCGGCAGCGTCGCTCTCGCGCTGGTCTTTGGCGGCAACGGCCTGCTCGCGCAGCGTCGCGCCCCCCTCCGTATTGACGATGACGACCATCCAGGTCTGTCCCGTCCATTCCTTGAGGCGGCGCGACAGATCATTGGCGAGCGTGCGTGAACCACCTTCGACCAGGGCGAACTCGATCCGCCCCTGTTCGAAGCGAACGGGCCGCACATCGCGCTCGAGCGCAATCTTCAAGGTGATGTCGCGATTCTGCGAGGCGAGCGCGACGATATCTTCGATCGAAGCGACGAGCACGGCCGGGGCCGCAACCGCACGAGGGGCGGCAGCGGGCGCGGGGTTCGCGCTGGCGAGCACAGGCCGTGCCGCGAGCGCCGTGTTGCCGCCACCGGAGGGAGGGCGGGGCGCTGCGCCCCCCCCGCCATTGCCCGATCCGGCGGGAGAGCCATTGCCGTCGCGCAGCATCCGCATGGCCTCGTCGGGCGTCGGCAGGTCGGCCGCATGGGTGAGACGGACCAGCACCATCTCGGCCGCCATCACCGGCCTGTCGGCCTGTTTCACCTCAGCCATGCCGCGCAACAGCATCTGCCAGGCGCGGGCCAGCACGCGCACCGACAGTCGGGCCGCGAAATCACTGCCGCGCACGCGCTCGGCCTGGCTCAGGCCGTTATCCCGGGCGGCTTCGGGCACGAGCTTCAGACGCGTCACCAGATGGGTGAACTCGGCGAGATCGGTCAGCACCACGACCGGATCGGCACCGGCATCATATTGCGCCCTGAGTTCACCGAGCGCCGCCGCGATATCGCCCTTCATCACCGACTCGAACAGGTCGATGACGCGGGCCCGGTCGGCGAGGCCGAGCATGGAGCGCACATCCTCGAGCGTGATTCGGCCGGCCGCATGGGCGATGGCCTGGTCGAGGATCGAGAGAGAATCGCGAACCGAGCCTTCGGCGGCGCGGGCGACGGCACCGAGCGCCTCCTCTTCGGCGTCGACCCCTTCGGCCTTGCAGATGTTCGAGAGATGGCCGACGAGCAGGCTGCCATCGACCCGGCGCAGATCGAAACGCTGGCAGCGCGACAGCACCGTCACCGGCACCTTGCGGATMTCGGTGGTGGCGAAGATGAACTTTGCGTGCGGCGGCGGCTCTTCCAGGGTCTTGAGGAAGGCATTGAACGCCGCCCCGGTCATCATGTGCACTTCGTCGATGATGTAGACCTTGTAGCGTGCGGAGACCGGCGCATAGCGCACGCTGTCGTTGATCTGGCGGATATTGTCGACGCCATTGTTCGAGGCGGCATCGATCTCCATCACGTCGATATGCCTGCCCTCGATGATTTCGCGGCAATGCAAGCCGAAACGCGAGAGATCGGTGGTCGGCCCACCCGCCCCATCCGCGCTCTGGAAATTCAGGGCACGCGCCAGGATGCGGGCCGTGGTCGTCTTGCCGACACCGCGGACGCCCGTCAGCATCCATGCCTGCGGGATGCGGCCGGCGGCGAAGGCGTTGGTCAGAGTACGCACCATGGCGTCCTGGCCGATCAGGTCGCCGAAATGGGCCGGACGGTATTTGCGCGCAAGCACCCGGTAAGGCGCCGCGGTCGCGACGGGCGCTGGCGCGAGGCCGGGAAAACCCAGCTCTTCAACGGAATCGGCAGCGGCGGTCTCGTCGGTCATCCGCATGCTTTCGCCAATCGGGAGGCGACGGTCAACGCCGGACTTGCAATACTCCGGCCGGGACGAGGCAGGAGCGGCCCCGATCCAAGGCTTGGATCGAAGACCTGGCAAGCGGGAGCAGCGCGCAAGGCAGCCGCAAAGTGGGAGGCTGGACGAAGACCCGTTCGGTCTCGTTAGGGCTGCTTCCTTCCGGACCTGACCCGGTTGGCGAGTGAGACGTCCCTCGCCAACCTCCCGGGCGCTATATCGTGCATGTCGATCGAGAGCGCAAGCGCGAGCTACGCCTTGTCGCGCAGTTCGCCCGGGCGCTTCCCCTCCTACCGCGCGAAGAGATTTTGCCGCGCGAAGAGATGATTTTGCCGCGCGAAGAGATGTTGCGCATGGGCATCAAGGATCGCATCTGACCGAAACCAGCCGCTCGGCCGCCTCCCCAGCGCCGGCGCGAGCCGCTCTATGACAGAGCCGGCCCGATGAACCTCGGCGTCGTCAGCCTTGCCGCACGGGCGGCCCCTGGCGACGCCCTGCCTCTTTTCACGATCGAAGGCCCTCTGCACGCCGACTGCGTCGCGGCTCCTGATGATCAACGTCTTCAAGGCACGGGCGGGCCGAGGAGCCGGGCCTGTCGATCCGCGCGGCATCGTCGCAGGATGCGCCTTCGGCATTGACTCGCCCCCGCCCTTCCGCCATAAGCCCGCGACCTGCGCAGCCTTTCGGGCGGCGCCGCCCCTTTTGCATGACAGGCTTGGCCGGCCGATTTTCCCCAGCGGGAACCCGGTCGCCATGCCGGAACAAGGCCCCGGAGACGGACCGTGAAGAGAACCTATCAACCCAGCAAGCTGGTTCGCAAGCGCCGCCACGGTTACCGCGCCCGTATGGCGACAAAGGGTGGCCGCAAGGTCATCGCCGCCCGCCGGGCGCATGGCCGCAAGCGCCTGTCGGCCTGAGCGACCGGCGCGTGACCTGCGCGCCGTTTCCGGAAGACAGGCCCATCGCCATGCGCCACGCCCGTCTGACCGAACGCAAACAGTTTCTGGCGGCGGCCGAGCATGGCCGCCGTTTTCGTTCGCCTGCCTTCACGGCGCAGGTGCGCGATGCCGCGGGTGAAGAAGGCCGTCACGGCCTGCGCCTCGGCCTGACCGCTTCCCGCAAGGTCGGCGATGCCGTTGAGCGCAACCGCATCCGGCGCCGTCTGCGCGCCGCCGCGAAACAAGCCCTTGCCGCCCAGGCCGACCGGCCCTGCGATCTCGTGATCGTCGCGCGGCGCGAGGTGCTGACAGCTCCGTTTTCCGCGCTGATCGCCGATCTTTCCGTCGCACTCGATCGCGCCAGACCCGCAAAACCCGGCCGCAGGCCGACCGACAAGCGCCCCACCAGTGGTGGCACCCGTCCCCAGCCTTAGGCCAAAAGCCCTTCGGGGCATTCAGCGAGATCCGTTTCCGGTCATGATGAAAGAAGACAATCGCAACCTGCTTCTGGCGATCACCCTGTCGGTGGTCGTGCTGCTCGGCTGGCAGTTCTTCTACGGCGTGCCGCAGATGGAAAAGCAGAAGCAGGCCGCGCAGCAGAGCCAGCAGGCGCAGACCCAGACGGCCCAGCCGGGCTCGTCGGCTACTCCGGCTCCGGCGACCGTTCCAGGCCAGCCGGCAGCGACCGCCGCTCCCGGCACGGCCCAGGCCGTCGCTGCTGTCGAGACCCGCGAGCAGGCGCTCGCACGCGGTCCGCGCGTCAAGATCGACACGCCCAAGATCGCCGGCTCGATCTCGCTCACCGGCGCGCGCATCGATGACGTCTCGCTCAGGGCCTATCACGAGACCGTAGACCGCAGCAGCCCGAACATCGTGCTGCTCTCGCCGCTCGGCGGACCCAACGCCTATTATTCCGATTTCGGCTGGGTCGCCGCACCCGGCGCCAATGTGGTGCTGCCGAATGCGACGACCGTCTGGACCGCGGACGCCCAAGTGCTGCGCCCCGGTACGCCGCTGACGCTGACCTGGGACAATGGCCAGGGCCTGTTGTTCAAGCGGATGATCTCGGTCGATGACAACGCCATGTTCTCGATCCGCGACGAGGTCGAGAACAAGGGCGGTGCGCCGGTCACGCTGTATCCGTTCGGCCAGGTGGTTCGCCACGGCAAGCCGCATACGCTTRGCTACTACGTGCTGCACGAAGGCCTCGTCGGCAATCTCGGCGAGCAGGGCCTGCAGGAATACACCTACGACAAGATCGACAAGGAGCCGACGCTCTCGCCCGGCACCACCGGCAAGGTCTGGAAGGACGCCGTCGGCGGCTTCCTCGGCATCACCGACAAGTACTGGGCGGCCGCGGTCATCCCCGATCAGCAGCGCAAGTATGACGGGCGCTATTCCTCGGTCCAGACCGGCAATTCGCACACCTACCAGGCCGATTTCCTGGGCGAGGCCGTCACGGTCGCGCCGGGCGCCAGCGCGACCGCCAATGCCCGGCTCTTCGCCGGCGCCAAGGAAGTCGCGGCCATCGACGGCTACGAGAAGAATCTCGGCATCAAGCGCTTCGAGCTGATGATCGACTGGGGCTGGTTCTATTTCATCACCAAGCCGCTCTTCTTCGTGATGGACTGGGTCTACAAGCACGTCGGCAATTTCGGCGTCTCGATCCTGATCGTCACCGTGCTGCTCAAGGCCCTGTTCTTCCCGCTCGCCAACAAGTCCTACGCCTCGATGGCGAAGATGAAGGCGGTGCAGCCGGAGATGCTCGCCATTCGCGAGCGCTACGCCGACGACAAGATGAAGCAGCAGCAGGCTCTGATGGAGCTGTACAAGACCCAGAAGATCAACCCGCTCGCCGGCTGCTGGCCGGTACTGGTGCAGATCCCGGTCTTCTTTGCGCTCTACAAGATCCTGTTCATCACCATCGAGATGCGGCACGCGCCGTTCTTCGGCTGGATCAAGGATCTTGCCGCGCCCGATCCGACCTCGGTCTTCAACCTGTTCGGGCTGCTGCCCTTCGCGGTCCCCGCGATGCTGATGATTGGCGCTTGGCCGATCTTCATGGGCATCACCATGTTCATCCAGATGAAGATGAACCCGGAGCCGCCCGATCCGGTGCAGAAGATGATGTTCACCTGGATGCCGGTGTTCTTCACCTTCCTGCTCGGCTCTTTCCCGGCCGGTCTGGTGATCTACTGGAGCTGGAACAACCTGCTCTCGATCGTCCAGCAGGGCTTCATCATGCGCAAGCACGGTGTGAAGATCGAACTGTTCGACAATCTGAAGAGCATGTTCGGCAAGAAGCCGGCTGCGGCGGCAGCAACGGCGACGCCGGCGCCCGGAAAGCCGGCGAACAGCAACAAGGCGAAGTAAGCCTCCGGGCTGCGACGCGACGCCCCTCTCCCTCGGGAGGGGGGCTTTTTGCTTTTTTTTCGGACCTTGTTCACGCTGCCTTCGAAAGGGAGCCTCCATGCCGCTTCCCGATCCGCGGACCCTTCACCCGATCCCGGGCTGGAAGGGCACGGCCTTCCTGAAGGCCGTCGTCGACCACCCGCTGATCGAGGTCGGCGACTACAGCTATTATGACGACTCGCGCGGGCCGGAGCACTTCGTCGGCCGCTGCGTGCGCTATCACTTCGACTTCATCGGCGACCGGCTGATCATCGGAAAATTCGTCGCCATCGCCCAGGCGGCACAGTTCATCATGAATGGCGCGAACCACCCGATGGGCGGCTTCTCGACCTATCCATTCCAGATGTTCGGATTCGAGGGCGCTCCCGAGATGACGCCGGACAGGCTTGGCCTGCGTGGCGACACGGTGATCGGCAATGATGTCTGGATCGGCCGCGAGGCGGTGATCATGCCCGGCGTGACGATTGGCGACGGCGCCATCATCGGGACACGGGCCCAGGTCTCGCGCGATGTGCCAGCCTATGCGGTGGTTGTCGGCAATCCCGGTCAGATCGTAAAGATGCGCTTCCCGGCCGAGACGATCGCGGAACTCCTCGCCATTCGTTGGTGGGATTGGGATGCAGAGACAATCTCCCGCAATCTCGGTGCAATCGCCGGCGCCAACATCGACGCCTTGCGCGCCGCCGTGTAGGCAGGACCCATGACAGCAAGCACGACAACCCCCTTCACTCCGGACGAGATCGAGAGCGCTCGCAAGCTCTTCGAAGGTCCCTGGGATTTCGTCTGGGCCTCGACCAAGATCGACGACCTGCCCCCCATGGTCGGCCAGGAGATCGCCTTTGCCGGGCGCTCCAATGTCGGCAAGTCGAGCCTGATCAATGCCCTGACGCGGCGCAATGCGCTGGCCCGGACATCGCATACGCCGGGCCGTACCCAGCAGCTCAATTTCTTCCGTCAGGTCGGGCATGATGAGCGCCTGACCATCGTCGACATGCCCGGCTACGGCTATGCCGCCGTCGGGCGCGACAAGGTCGCAGCCTGGACCAATCTGATCCACGAATATCTGCGCGGCCGCTCCAACCTGATGCGGGTCTATGTGCTGATCGACGCCCGCCATGGCATCAAGGATGTCGACGGCGCGGTGCTGGAGACGCTCGACAAGGCCGCCGTCTCCTATCAGGTCGTGCTGACCAAGGGCGACGCGATCAAGAAGGCCGACCAGCAGTTCATGCAGGAAGCGACCTTCGACGAGATCAAGCGCCGGCCGGCCGCCTTCCCCGAGGTGCTGCTCACCTCGAGCGAAAAGGGCCTCGGCATTCCGGAGCTGCGCGCAGCGATCGCGCGCGTATTGGCAGAGCGGGCATAAGCCTCGCGGCTGCCGTGATGGCGAGGGAGGCGAGGCAATCCGGCCAGGCCTCCTCGCGAGGCCCCGCACGCCAGCATTTCGGTCCGGTCCAGAGAAAGTGATCCTGCCATGAGCGCCGCAAAGATTCATCTCACGCTGGCCGCGCTGATGGGCCTTGCGGGCGTGACGCTCCTGGCTGCGGCAGCGCATGGGCCAGGCACGAGCGGCCTCCAGACCGCCGGCCAGATGCTGCTGACCCACGCTCCCGTGATCCTGGGCGCAACGGCCGCACGCAAGGCCGGCCTGCTCTCCGATCTGCTGGCACGGGTCGCGCTCTCCGTCATCATCATCGGCGTCGCGCTCTTTGCCGCCGATCTCACCCGGCGTGGCTTCTATGACGAGCGGCTCTTTGCGGGCGCCGCACCTGCTGGCGGCTTCCTGATGCTGGCCGGCTGGCTCGCGCTGGCCTTCTCCGCCCTGTTCGCGCGGCGTAGCTGAACCGCGCCCGCCGGCTTCCGCCCCGGCCATTCTTCGGCTAGAAGGCCCGGCGCGCGATCCTCGCGTCCCGCGGAGCCTGCCGATGATCAATCCCGCCGTCCACCTGACGCCGTCGCAATCGGCAGAACTGCTGGTTCAGGCGCTGCCGCATATGCAGCGCTACGATCAGGAAATCATCGTGATCAAATATGGCGGCAACGCCATGGGCGATGCCGCGACCGCCGAGGATTTTGCCGAGGATATCGTCCTGCTCGAGCAGTCCGGCCTGAAGCCGGTCGTCTGCCATGGCGGCGGCCCGCAGATCGCCCGCATGCTCGACAAGCTCGGCATCAAGTCGGAGTTCAAGCAGGGCCTGCGGGTCACCGACCGCGCAACCGTCGATGTCGTCGAGATGGTTCTGGCCGGCTCGGTCAACAAGGAGATCGTCGGCTACATCTCGCGCGAGGGTGGCAAGGCGATCGGACTCTGCGGCAAGGACGGCAATATGGTGACCGCCCGCAAGGTGACCCGCACCGTCGTCGATCCCGATTCCAAGATCGAGCAGGTGCTCGATCTTGGCTTTGTCGGCGAGCCTGAAGCGGTGAACATCAGCGTGCTGGAGGCCGTGCTGAAGGCGGAGCTGATCCCCGTGCTGGCACCGGTCTGTGCCGCCGCCGACGGCCAGACCTACAACGTCAATGCCGATACCTTTGCGGGCGCGATCGCCGGTGCACTCAACGCCAAGCGCCTGCTGCTGCTGACCGATGTGCCCGGCGTGCTCGACAAGGACAAGAACCTGATTCCGGAGCTCACGGTGGAGCAATGCCGCCGCCTGATCGCGGACGGCACCATCTCCGGCGGCATGATCCCGAAGATCGAGACCTGCATCTACGCGCTCGAAAAGGGCGTCGAGGCGGTCGTCATCCTTGACGGAAAGATCCCGCACGCGGCGCTGATCGAGCTTTTCACCGATACCGGCTCGGGCACCATCATCAGAAGGTGATCCACCTTTGCCGGTGATGCGTGCCGGCAACGACAGGTTCATCATCCTCCCGGGGGGCGTCTCGGGAGGAGCGATCATGGATTACTCGATCACCATCGCGCTCGGCCTCGGCCTCTCGCTGGCCATGGTCGGTCTTGCACTCGTCCGCACCACATCACGACGGCGAGAGGATATCGCGCGTGTCCCGGCGCGAAGCGCCAGGTCGTTTCGGGACGAAAGGTAGGGAGACGGGCCGCATGAGTCTCAGGCGCGACCCGTTCACGCCACATGCGGCGCTTGAGAGAACGGCCTGATCATTGCTTTGATCGTGGGTCAGCAGCCTGACCGCCGATCGGCCGGTTTCGTCGCACGTCGGTAAACCTTTGCGGAAGACTTGCATGCTACGCTGACGTCGCCACATGACATAGCCCATGAATCAGAAACCGATCATATCCGCCGCTACGCCGCTCCTGCCAAATGCGGAAGCCTTTGCGCATGTCGAGCACTGGGTTTTCGATCTCGACAACACGCTCTATTCGCACGAGGCCAAAGTCTGGCCGCAGGTCGATGAGCGCATCACGCTGTTCCTCGGCGAACTGTTCGGGCTCGACGGGCTGTCGTCGCGGGCGCTGCAGAAATACTATTACCAGCGCTACGGCACGACCCTGAAGGGATTGATGGAGGAACACGGCGTCGATCCCGACGATTTCCTCGATTTCGCGCACCAKATCGACCTCTCCCTGCTCGATCCCAACCCCGCGCTTGGCGACGCCATCGCCGCCCTGCCGGGGCGCAAGCTCATCCTCACCAACGGCTCGCGCGGACATGCCGAGAATGTCGCGGGCAAGCTCGGTATCCTCCACCATTTCGAGGACATCTTCGACATCGTCGAGGCTGGCTTCCTGCCCAAGCCCGAGCGCGCGACCTATGAGCATTTCCTGGCGAAACATGCGGTCGATCCCAGCCGCGCCGCCATGTTCGAGGACATCGAGAGGAACCTGCTGGTCCCCAACGCGCTCGGCATGAAGACCGTGCTGATCCTGCCGCAGACGCCGGACCCATTCCGCGAAGCCTGGGAGCAGGCCGCGATTGAAGCCGGCCATGTCCACCACGTCACGACCGACCTCACCGGCTTCCTCACCCCGCTCGGGCGCCCGCCGAAACTGTCACGCTAAGGCGCAGATCTCGGGCGTTCCTTCCGGAGAATTTTTGTCCGTCTTTACGAACGATGGCTGAGCTGTTATTCCCCTTGTCCGTTATAACGAACGGCCGGAGTTCAGTTCATGTCAGGTCCAGACGCTGGCGCAAAGGCGCTGCATCCCGAAACGCGGCTGGTTCATGCCGGCACCCTGCGCTCGCAGTTCGGCGAGACGTCGGAAGCGCTCTTCCTGACGCAGGGCCATGTCTATGACAGCGCCGAGCAATGCGAGGCGCGCTTCCTGAACAAGGATCCGGGCTTCCAATATGCCCGTTTCTCGAACCCGACCGTGACCATGCTGGAACAGCGCATGGCCGCCTTCGAGGGTGCAGAAGCCTGCCGCGCTACGGCGACCGGCATGGCCGCCGTGACGGCAGCAGTGATGAGCCTGGTGCGTGCTGGCGACCACGTCGTCGCGGCGCAGGCCCTGTTCGGCTCCTGTCGCTATGTCGTCGAGGATCATCTGCCTCGCTACGGCGTGGAATCGACGCTGGTGAACGGCCCGGATATCGAGGCCTGGCGGAAGGCCGTGCAGCCCAACACCAAGGTCTTCTTCCTGGAAAGCCCCGCGAACCCGACACTCGAGGTCATCGACATCGCGGCCGTCGCCGCGCTGGCGAAGGAGGTCGGCGCCAAGCTCGTGGTCGACAATGTCTTCGCGACCCCGCTCTTCCAACGTCCGCTCGAACTCGGTGCCGACTGCGTCGTCTACTCGGCAACGAAACATATCGACGGGCAAGGCCGCTGCCTCGGCGGACTGGTCCTCGCCTCGGAGGAATTGATCCAGAGCGAGATCCAGACCTTTCTGCGCCAGACCGGGCCGGCGATGTCGCCCTTCAACGCCTGGGTGATGCTGAAGGCCCTGGAGACGCTGCCGCTGCGCGTCAACCGGCAGGCGCAGAGCGCCGCGATCCTTGCCGCCTGGCTGGCCAAGCAGCCCAAGCTGCCGAAAGTGATCTTTCCGGGCGACCCCAATCACCCGCAAGCCGAGATCATTGCGCGCCAGATGAGCGGTCCCTCGACCCTGATCGCCTTCGAGGTCAATGGGGGCAAGGAGGCCGTCTACCGCCTGCTCAATGCGCTCAAGCTGATCCGCATCTCCAACAATCTCGGCGACGCCAAGAGCCTGATCGTRCACCCCGCCACGACGACCCATCAGCGCTTCACGCCGGAGATTCGCGCCAGCATGGGCGTCACCGACGGGCTGGTGCGCTTCTCGGTCGGGCTCGAACATCCCGACGACCTGATCGCCGATTTCGAGCGTGCATTGGCGGCTGTCTGAGGGCCGCCCCTCAGCGAAGCGCAGAGCCGGGACCCAGGGCATTCCGGAATGGGTTCCGGAGCTCCCGTTCGGGAGWGGTCGGCGCGGCTATGCCGCGCGCTTCAGTCCCACCCTGCTCCAGATCTCGGTCAGCGCCACCACGAGCTGATCGATATCCGCATCGCTGTGCAGCGGCGACGGCGTGATGCGCAGCCGCTCGGTGCCGCGCGGCACCGTCGGATAGTTGATGGGCTGGACATAGATGTCGAAGCGCGCCAGCAGCTCGTCGCTGATCGCCTTGCACAGCCCCGCGTCGCCGACCATCACCGGGACGATATGACTGGGATTGGCGAGATGCGCGATGCCGACCGCGTCGAGCCGGCTCCTCAACGCCATGACCCTGTCGGCCTGGCGCTCGCGCTCGACTGAGCTCGTCTTGAGATGACGGATCGCGGCGAGCGCCCCCGCCGCAAGGTTCGGCGGCAGGGAGCTCGAGAAGATGAAGCCCGAGGCAAAGCTGCGGACATAGTCGCAGAGCGCGGCCGAGCCAGCGATATAGCCGCCCATCACGCCGAAGGATTTGGCCAGCGTGCCCTCGATCAGGGTCAGGCGATCGCTGAGGCCGTCGCGCTCGCTGATGCCGCCGCCACGCGGCCCGTAGAGGCCAACAGCGTGGACCTCGTCGATATAGGTCATGGCACCGAACTCGTCGGCAATGTCGCAGAAGGCGGCGACCGGGGCGATATCGCCGTCCATCGAATAAACCGACTCGAAGGCGATCAGCTTGGGCCGGGCCGGATCGATGCTCTGCAGCTTGCGGCGCAGATCGTCGGGATCATTATGGGCGAAGATCAGCTTCTCCGCGCGCGAATGCCGGATGCCCTCGATCATCGAGGCATGGTTCAGCGCATCGGTCAGGACGACGCAGCCCGGGAGCCGGGAGGCCAGTGTCGAGAGCGAGGCCCAGTTCGACATGTAACCGGAGTTGAAGAGAAGCGCTGCCTCCTTGCCGTGCAGGTCGGCCAGTTCCCGCTCAAGCAGCACATGGTAGTGGTTGGTGCCGCTGATATTGCGGGTGCCGCCGGCACCAGCGCCGCAACCGGCAAGAGCCTCCTGCATCGCGGCCAGCACGTCGGGATGCTGGCCCATGCCGAGATAGTCGTTGGAACACCAGACCGTGATCTCGCGGGGCCCGTCCGCGCCGTAGTAGCGCGCACGCGGAAAGCGCCCGACGATGCGCTCCAGATCGGCGAAGACCCGGTAGCGTCCCTCCTTGCGAAGCGCGTCGAGCTCCGTGCGGAAGAAGTGTTCGTAGTCCATCGGTGGCCTCCTGCGACGGGCCTCTCCTACGAGAGAGGAGCCTAACGCGAAATGGTGCGCGGTGTCGCGGGGGCCGTTACGGAACGACGGTTACGGCATGTACTGGCCGCCATTGACCTCGAGAATCTGGCCGGTGACGAAGCTGCCGAGTGTCTCGGAGGCGAGATAGAGGAACGCGCCGACGCATTCATCCGCCTTGCCGAGCCGGTCCATCGGGATGCCGGCCTGCATCGCGGCGAGTTGCTCGGGGGTCGAGTAGCGCTCGTGGAACGGTGTCATGATCACCCCGGGCGAAACGGCGTTGACCCGGATCCCGTGCTTGACCAGTTCGCGAGCCCAGCCGCGGGTCGCCGTCGAGATGAACCCCTTTGAGGCGGCGTAGAGCACGGAACCTGGGCCGCCACCAATGCGCGCCGCGACCGAGCTGACATTGACGATGCTGCCGCCCGTGCCCTGCGCGATCAGGGTCCTGGCCGCCTCGCGCATGAAATGCGCGACCTGGCGGATGTTGAGATCGATGATGTCGTCGATGATGCCATCGTCATAATCGGTGACCGGCACGCGCTTCACCAACCCGCCGGCATTGTTGATCAGCACATCGAGTCCGCCGAGGCCCGAAAGCGCCTCGGCCATGATGCGCGGAATCTCGCCGCTCTCCGTGACGTCGCCGCCAATCAGCACAGCCTTGCCACCGGCCGCCTCGATCTCGCGGGCCACCGCTTCCGCCTTGTCACGGCTGGCATTGTAGTGAACGCCGACGCGAGCGCCATTGGCACCGAAGGCCCGCGCAGCCGCCGCGCCAATGCCGGTGCTGGCACCGGTGATCAGTACTCTCTTGCCCCTGAGATCAGCCAATTGCGGCCAGTTCGGTGTCGAATGATCCTGTGTCATCGCGCTCGGCTCTCCCTTAATCGATTGAATTCTTGAGCACGCCTAGGAGGCGTTCCTGAACCATATCGCCTGGGGCACGGCATGCCAGCGCCTCGGTCGCAGGGCACCCGAGGCGTCGCGTCAGATCAGGCCTGCGAGAGCCTGATCAGGCTTGCGGGAGATAGGCAGCCCGCCCGCTCGCCAGAGCGGAGTCGAGGAGTTCGATACGGTCCTGGCCCCAGAAGACCTCGCCATCGAGCACATAGGAGGGCGCCCCGAAGACACCGGCGGCGATCGCGTCAACGCGATTGGCTTCATAGCGCTCAGAACTCGCCGCGCTCTCGGCGGCCGTCAGCAGGGCCTCGGCCGGAAGCCCCTCCGCGGTGGCCAGCCCGGCGATCACCGAGCGATCGCCCATGTCCCGCTCGTCCGACCAGATGGTGTGGAAGGCGCGGCGCAGGAACGCATCGGGATCATGGCCAGCCGCCACCACGGCGGTGACGAAGCGATCCGCCAGGGAAGGATCGAACGGCACATGCTTCGGCTGCAACACCAGCGGCAGGCCACGCCGTTCGCGCCAGCGCTGCAGCTCAACGAGACGATAGCGCTGGCGCGAGGGGTGGCGCTTCGGCAGCGGCAGTCCGCCCGTCTCGTCGAAAACCGCCCGCACCGGCATCGGCCGGTAGGTCACCGTCGCGCCATGGCGCTTGGCGGTCTCGAGGAAAGCCGCATGGCCGAGATAGGCCCAGGGCGAGGACAGCGTGAAGAAATAGTCGATCATGCGAGGCATTGGCAGGCGAATCCGTTGTCAGGAGCGCTCAAGATGAGGCGTTCGGCGCACAATGCGCTGCCGGGGGCTAAGCCACCAATTCCAAATCTTGACCTCGCCCATCAGTGCACGGCCTTTTTCATTGCTGCAGCCACGCCACAAGGACCGGCCGATTATTCACGAAACAGCAAAGCTGCTTGGTTTGAAACCTGAATCCGTCTTGGATCAAGGAGTTAGGGCGCAAAAACCGCCGGAAAGCCGGTTTCCCCTTTCGGATGCCATGCTCTAGACCAGAGGAAACAGAACGGACCACGCGGAAGGGACGAGCATGGCGGTTTCGATCGACGGGCGCACGCTCAAGGGCAAGCAGGTTCTCAAGGTCGCAAGGCCGGGCCCTTCCGGTCGCTACGAGAAGGCCGGCCTCGCCAAGGCGGCACGCGAGCGCATTGCGGCGACACGCGCCCATATCGATGCGCATTTCATGACCGACGATGCGCCGTTCATGTATTCCTTCAACACGGGTGTCGGCCTGTTCAAGGACCAGCGCGTGCTGATGTCGGAGATGACCGAATATCAGCGCAAGAGCGTCTACGCGCACGCGACCGGCATCGGAGAGCCATTCGCTGAAGACGTGACGCGCGCCACCATGCTGTTGCGCGCCAATGCCTTCGCCTCGAATTATTCCGGCCCCCAGGTCGAGCTCGTCGAGCGCCTGCTCGCCTGCCTCAATGCCGGCGTGCACCCGGTGATCCCGCAGAAGGGCTCGGTCGGCGCCTCCGGCGATCTCGCCCCGCTCGCCCATATGTCGGCGGCTGTCTGTGGCTTCGCCGAAGCCGAAGCGATCTACAAGGGCAAGCGCATGCCGGCGCGCGATGCGCTGGCGAAGGCTGGCCTCACACCGGATTTCCCGCTCGGCGCCAAGGATGCCTCTGCCCTGATCAACGGCTCGACGGTTTCGCTCGCGCTCGGCGTCCTGGCGAGCGAGGATGCCAAACGCCTGGTCAAGGCGGCCGATATCGGGCTCGCGCTTTCGCTGGAGGCGATGCGGGGCGAGCTTGCAGCCTTCGATCCGCGCGTCCACGCCGCGCGTCCCCATCCGGGCCAGGGGCTGGTGGCCCGCAATATCCTGAAACTGACGCAGGGCTCGAAGCGCTGCTCGGCTTCGGCCCGCGAGACGATCTACCCCGACGAGATCGGCCGCACCCCCGGCAAGCCGCCATCACCACGCGTACAGGATGTCTATTCGCTGCGCTGCGGCCCGCAGGTGCATGGTCCGGCACGCGAGGCGCTCGACTACGTGCTGCGCGTCATCGGCACCGAGACCAACTCGGCCACGGACAACCCGCTGATCTTCGAGGAAAGCGGCAGCTACACCGTGATCTCCGGCGGTCATTTCCACGGCCAATACGTCGCGCAGGCGATGGACCTACTCGCCATGGCCATGACCGATCTCGGCTCGATCTGCGAGCGTCGCCTCGCCCGGCTGATCGACCCGACGCTCAGCTACGGCCTGCCGCGCAACCTGCTCGCCGGCAAGCGCGGCCTGAATACCGGCTTCGCCACGGTGCAGTGCTCGATGTCGGCGCTGGTGATGGAGAACCGGACGCTGTCGTCGCCGGGATCCGTCGATTCGATCCCCGGCAAGTCGAATGCCGAGGACCATGTCTCGAATTCGACCTGGTGCGGCCGAAAGGCCCGCACCGTGGTCGAAAATGTCGAGATGATCATTGCCATGGAAATCCTGATGGCCTGCCAGGCGCTGACCCTGATCGCGGAGACCGCCAAGGGCCATCCGCTCGGCCGGGGCACGCAGGCGGCGCTCGACGCGTTGCGCGAGACGATCCCGCCCGCGCTCGACGGCGACCGCTGGTACGCTGCCGAGATGAATCAGGCGACGGCGCTGGTGCGCTCGGGCGCGATCGTCGAGGCGGTCGAGGCGGTGGTCGGGACGCTCGAGTAAGGCCAGCCGTCACGCGGTTTTTGCACGAAAATAGCTGCTCGGCGCGTACAGCCGAGCAGGACGAGGGGTTACCCCTCCTGCCGCGCCAGCTCCAGGACGGTCTCGAGCAGCACCCGGATCGCGATGCCGGCGTCGAGTTCGGTCATGTTCTCCAGCGGGGAATGGCTGATGCCCCTCTCGCAGCGGACGAAGAGCATGGCTGAGGGACAGAGCCGTGCCATCGCCATGGCGTCATGGCCCGCGCCGGACGGGAGACGGCGAGCACTGAGGTTCGAGCCCGTACGGGCGATGCCCGTCGCAAAGGCCTCCTGCAGCCGCTCCGCCATCGGCGTCGCATCTTCCTGCGAATAGGGCGTGATCTCCAACCCGACACCGCGCCGAGCCGCGATCGCGGCGAAGCGCTCGGCAATGGCCTTGTCCATGCTCGCCAGCGTCTCGTTGCGCGGCGAGCGGAAATCGACGGTGAAGTCGACCGCGCCGGGCACGACATTGGTGGCGCCCGGATCAGGCCTGAACACCCCTACCGTGCCGACCGCCTGCTCATGCGCAGCCGCAATATCCTCGAGCGCCAGCGCCATCTCCGCGGCAGCCGCAAGTGCATCCTTGCGCAGCTTCATCGGAACCGTCCCGGCATGGCCGGCCTCGCCGGTGACGCGGACCCGGGCCCGCTTCTGGGCGTTGATGGCCGTGACGATGCCGACGGCTTCGTTCTCGCTCTCCAGCACCGGACCCTGCTCGATATGGACTTCGAGATAAGCCTTTACGGAGCCGGGCTTGCGCTTCAGCGCAGCAATTCCCGATGGGTCCCCGCCGAAGGCGACGAGCGCATCACGCAGCACCACGCCATCCGCATCCCGGGAGTCGAGCCAAGCCGTATCATAGTGCCCGATCAAAGCCGACGAGGTCGAAAGGGAGGTCGGAAAACGCACCGTCTCCTCGTCCCCGAAACCGACCACCTCCAGTGCGAAGGGCAGGACGATGCCGGCATCGCGAAGCGCCTGCGCTGCAAGGATACCGGCGACGACGCCGAGATTGCCGTCAAACCGGCCGCCATCCTTCACCGTATCGATATGCGAGCCGATCAGCACGGCGGGAAGACCAGGCTTTGCGCCCTCGCGACGGCCCTGGACCGATCCGGCGGCATCGATGAAGGCGTCGAGCCCCGCCACTTCCATCGCGCCCTTCGTCCACTCGGCAGCCTGCCGATGCGAAGGGGAGAGGTAGAGACGGGTGATCTTGCCCGGCTCGTCGGTGAAGCGGTTCAGTCCATCGAGTGCGGCAAAGGCACGGGCACCAAGGACGGCGGCGGAGGGAAGTGAGGCGGTCATGGCGAAACCATAGCGCATCGGCCCTGCGGGGGAAGCAGCCAGAGGCGTCCCCAGGTCGAATTTCCATGACTGGCGCGACAGCCCATCCGCCTGCTAATCATCCAGCCGGAGCACCGTCTCTCTTCACCCCCTGGAAAGCACTCGTCCGCGCCGCACCGCCGGTACCGGGTGAAGCGGCTCCCCATCGCGAGACGTTGCCATGACCGACCCAATCGACCACGGAATCCGCTTCGGACGGATTGCCGCCATGTTGCCAGTACGCGACATGGACAAGGCCCACGACTTCTACACACGGGTGCTCGGCTTCCGAAAAACCTTCGAGAACGGTGTCCCCGTCGGCTTCATGATCCTGAAGCGCGATGAAGCCGAACTGCATCTCACCCTGCAGAAGACGCATCTCGCCGCGCCATTCAACGTCGCCCATCTGATGGTCGGCGATGCCGAGGCCCTGCACGCGATTTGCCAGCGCGAAGGGCTGCGTATCATCAAGGGGCTGCGGGACCAGGAATACGGGCTGCGGTCCTTCGTCTTCGCCGATCCGRACGGCAACCGGATCGATGTCGGCCAGCGCCTCTGACCGAAAAGGCAAACCGCGCCCCGCAGAACCGCGCGGCGCGGATCGGGATCAGTAAGTCGCGCGCCCACCCGACAGATCGAACACCGCGCCTGTGGTGAAGCTGTTCTCGGCGGAAGCCAGGAAACCGACCATCGAGGCGACCTCGTCAGGCTGCAGGAAACGGCCGCGCGGGATCTTGGCCAGCATGTAGCCGATATGCTCTTCGCTCATCTGGTCGAAGATGCGGGTCCGCGCCGCTGCGGGCGTGATGCAGTTGACCGCGATATCCTTGTCGGCGAGTTCCTTGCCGAGCGATTTGGTCAAGGCGATCACCGCCGCCTTCGAGGCGGAATAGGCCGAGGCGTTGGGGTTGCCTTCCTTGCCGGCGATCGACGCGACCAGCACCAGCCGGCCGTAATTGCGCTTCAGCATTCCGGGTATCACCGCCTGGCAGCAATGCAGCGTGCCATCGACATTCAGGCGCATGATCTTCGCCCATTCGTCGAGCGGGTATTCCCAGGTCTTCAGGTTGGGGCCCGCGATGCCGGCGCTGGTCACGAGGATATCGACGCTGCCGAGGCGAGCCTCGAGCGCGTCGGCCGCCCGCTTCACGGCGGCGGCATCGGTGACATCGATGGCGATCCCGGTCGCCCCCTTGCCGATCTCGCCCGCCGCCTTTGCTGCGAGCGCGCCATCGAGGTCCCAGATCTCGACCTTGGCGCCACTCGCCGCGAAGCGCTCGGCAACCGCACGGCCAATCCCCTGCGCTCCACCGGTCACAATGGCGACGCGACCGTCTAAATCGATTTGGTTCATGGCAAGCCCCCGGCTGAGAAGTCGGACTGCACGGTAGCGGCCTGATTTCCGCTAGGCCAGCGCGCTCGGTGCCATGCCGGTCTGCGCAAATCGGGGCAGATCAGCGCGTCGACTATTGGGCGTTGAGATAGGCCCGCGCGCTGAACACAGTGCGCAGGAGAATGCCGAGATCAAGCCAGAACGACCAATTGTCGATGTACCAGTGATCGAATGCGACCCGCTTGGCCATTTTCTCGTCCGTGTCGGTCTCACCGCGCAGGCCGTTGACCTGAGCCCAGCCGGTGATGCCCGGCTTCACATTGTGACGCCGGGCATAGAGGGCGATCTTGCGTTGGAACGCGTGATCATGGGCGAGCGCATGCGGGCGCGGCCCAACCAGCGACATCTGACCGGCGATGACATTCATGAGTTGCGGCAGCTCATCGAGATTGAAGCGGCGCAGCAAGCGGCCGATGCGCGTGATGCGCGGGTCGTTACGCGTCGCCTGACGAATGACGTCGCCGTCATCGGTCGCCGTCATCGTGCGGAACTTGAAGATCCGGAAGGGCTGCTGGTTGAAGCCGTAGCGTCGCTGCAGGAAGAACACCGGTCCGCGCGTGTCGAGCTTGATCAACCCCGCAATGATCAGCAGAACCGGCAACGCCAGAAGCAGGATGGTCGAAGCGGCGACGATGTCAAAGCCGCGCTTCGCGACGATCGCAGCGGTGGACAGCGCCGGGCGCGTCAGCCGCAGGCTGGCGAACGAGCCGATGCGCACGATATGGGGACTGTCGAACCGATCCATGATCCGCTCGGGCGCGAGGTGGATCGCGACCGGCAGGTTCATGAAGGCATCGATGCAGGCATCGATCGTCTCCTGATCCGACCAGGGCAAGGCGATGAAGACCGCGTCCGGCCGCATCTGCCGGCAGCGCCCTGCAGCGGTGACCAGATCGGCCTTGAGCGCGGCCATCGGATCATTGATGCGGCGCGCGTCGTTGCTGTGCAGGAAAGCGACGTCGACGATGGCGAAGCCCATGTTCCAGGGTTGATGGCGCGAGACGAAGGACATCACGTCGGGTTCACGGCCGATCAGGAACACCCGCTCCGTGGTGATGCGGCCGGTCTTGCTGGCCACTGAAATGATGCGGGCAATGCCGGCACGCGCCAGAGTGATCAGCGGAATGCCGGCCAGATAGGTCACGAGCACGACGGCGCGTGAATAATGATCGACGATCTTGGCGAGGAACGCGACGGCGATGAAGGCCACCATCGTAATGTTCCAGACCGTAAAGGCCGAGGCCATCTGCCCCTTCGCAGAGAGATAATGGCTGAGCTGGTAGCGACCGCGCATCACATTGGTGAAGACGAAGATCGCCGCGATCATCATCGCCAGCTCGCGCGTGATCCTGACATCGCCGAAATGGCCGTAGGCCAGGAGGTGGTAGACCACGGAGGCGAGGGACACGATCGTCAGCACCACGACCGCGTCTGTCAGCGCCGTGACGAGACCGATCCAGTGCCGCCAGGCATTGGCGCGTTCGTCGGCAGCCGCCGCCGCATAGTTCAGATCGTTGACGCTCATCATCGCGGCAGGCTCTCCGGAGCCACAACGGCCTGACGGCCGGCGGCGAGCGCTCCGGAACGGAACAGGACGCTCCCTTCCAACTGCTCTCACGGCTGCGAGCGGCAAGCGCCATGCCGCCCGGTCACGCGCCGGAATGAGACGCCGAGAGCGGAGTTCGGCCGCGACACGAAGGGGTCAGGGAATCCGGCTGCAACGACCGACATGACGGCGTCCCGTTATGAGACAGCGCCAATCCCGTTCCGCAACTCCTCGGCAGCCGGTCTGATGGTAGTCAGGGTCAAGGGCTGTTCACCGTCCATCGGGCTTGGCGTGATCCACCGCCGTGAGCGGCCAAGACAGGAACCGAAAACGCCTCGAAATGAACGAGATCGTGACTGCCATTTCATTCTTCGACATGTCATCGCACACGCAGCCAGCCGACCATCCCGACCATGCCCGCCGCGATATCGGCGGCATTGGTGTGGCTGTGCTCGATCGCGCGCAGGCGCTCGCGGTGCTCGACACGGCACTTGCCCGTCACCGCCACGTGAAGCTCGCCTTCTGCAATGCGAACCTCGTCAACCTGGCCGCCGTGGACGCAAGGCTGCAGGCGCAGCTCAAGGACTTCCTGGTGCTTGCGGACGGAATCGGCGTCGATATCGGCTCCCGGCTTCTCTATGGCGCGTCCTTCCCCGCAAATCTCAATGGCACCGACTTCATTCCGGCCCTGCTCGCCGCGCAGAACCGTTCGCTCCGCGTGACGTTGCTGGGCGGACAGCCAGGTGTGGCCGAGCGCGCTGCGGCGCGCCTGACTCAGGATTACCCACGGCACGGCTTCACCGTGCTGAGCCACGGCTATTTTGCTCAGAGCGAAGAGGCCGGGCTTCTGGCGCAGCTGGCCGAAAGCCCGCCCGATCTCCTGCTCGTGGCCTTCGGAAATCCGCTTCAGGAACGCTGGATTGCAGAGAAGATCACGCTCCAGCACGCGACGATCGCTGCCGGTATCGGTGCGCTGTTCGATTTTCTGGCAGGCGAGGTCGAGCGCGCGCCAGACGTCCTGCGGCGTCTGCGGCTGGAATGGCTCTACCGCCTCCTGCTGGAGCCCCGCCGGCTGTGGCGGCGCTATGTGCTCGGCAACCCCGCGTTCCTGCTGCGGATGCTGCGCATCAGGTTCCAGCCCCGCGGTCCGACGCAATGAGCCTCAGCTACGCCATTGCGACGCCGAGCTATGCCGGGGACTTCGAACGCTGCCGGCTGCTCTGCGCCAGCATCGACCGTTTCGTCACCGGCCACACGGCCCATTACCTTCTGGTCGAGGATCGGGACGTCGCGCTGTTCAAGCAGCTGGAAGGTCCGCACCGGCGGGTGATCGCGGAGGCGGAGCTTCTGCCCTCCTGGCTGAAACCCCGGCCCGATCTCCTGAGCCTCGGACGTCGCCGGGTCTGGACGGGCCTCGGTGCCCTGCGGCGCGGTCTGCCGCCGCTGCGCGGCTGGCACGCACAACAGCTGCGCAAGTTCGCCTTTCCGATGAAGAGCCACGAGGACGTGGTGATCTTCGCCGATTCCGACATGATGTTCCTGCGGCCCTTCGACGTCACGCGCCTCGGCCGGGACGGGACGGTCCGCCTCTACCGCAAGCCCGACGGCATCACCGGCGCCATGGCCCAGCATACCGACTGGTGCATGATGGCGGCCCGCCTGCTCGGACTGCCGGAACCAGCATTTCCCAGTCCCGACTACATCAACAATCTCGTCAGCTGGCGACGGGACGCCGTGCTGGCGATGATGACGCGCATCGAGGAGATAGCCGGGCGCAGCTGGGTCGAAGCGATCGCCACGCACCGGCAATTCTCGGAATACATGATCTACGGCTATTTCGTCGAACGCGTGCTCGGGCTCGAAGCCGCCGGCCACTGGCCGGACGAGCACGAGCTCTGCAAGGTTTACTGGTTTCCCGAAGATGTCGGCGAGCTGGCGACGTTGCGCAGCTTCGAGGACATCCTGGAACCGGGACAGGTCGCGGTCGGCGTGCAATCCTTCATCGGGCAGCCCGTCGAGCGCCTGAAGGCGCTGTTCGAAGCACAATAGTCCCGGTTCAGCGGGCCCGGCCAAGCAACCGATAGGTGACCGTGACGGAGAGCAGATAGACTGCGCCGAAGACGGCGTTGAACCAGGGGGCCCAGGCCTCTTCCTGGCCGAAGCGAATCATCACCCAGGCGATCAGTGCCGCCTTGAGCGCGGTGATGGCGCAGAGCAGCGCGATACGCGAGCCGGTGCGCTCCCGCGCATAGAGCAACTCGGCGTGATACTCGACGAGGTTGCGGAAGGCAGGCACCGCGAACATCGGCAGGAAGAGATAGGCGGCCTCGGAGACGTTGCGGCCGAGCGCGCCGGGAAACGGCATCAGCAGAATGACGATGGCGACCAGTCCGCCGATCGAGACCAACGCGATCGCGAGTTCGACCAGCATCTTGCGTCGCCAGCCGCCGCCGAGGCCGCGATCCTTCATGATCTTCTGGACCAGCATCTGGTTGAAGCTGCGCACCGGCATCGCGGTAAGATCGATGACGCGCATGGCGATGGCATAGAGCCCCGCGGTGCGTTCTCCCGCGAGCGCCAGCATCAGCAGCTTGTCGAGTTCGGATTGGACGTAGAACACGATGTCGGCCGCGCCCGCGAATACGGCATCGGCCATGCGGCGGGGATAGAGCGCCCTAACGAAACGCAGGCGCAGCGGCGGCAGAAACAGCGTCAGCGCGATCACCGCGGACAGGATCGTAGTGCCGAGATAGGCCCAGACCCAGGTTTCCAGGCTCGCATGGCCCAGACCATAGAAGGCAACCGCAGCAAGCGTGCGCAGCGAGGAGCCGATGATGACGAGCAGGGCGGACTGCCTGAAACGCCTCAGGCCGTTATTGATGATGGCGACGACCTCGACGAGGCGCCAGCCGAGCACCTCGGCGACGATGATCAGGGCGAAGGGAAGAAGATCCAGCCGCTCCCTAAACAAGGCGACATAGGCCAGGGCGGCAACTGCAGCGATCAGCGGCAGCGACAGGACGGCAAGCCCGCCGAAGCCGGCGAGATAGGCGCCGAGGAGACGCGGCTTGACCGTGGCGACGCGATAGACCGGCGAGACGAAGCCGAAAGCCAGCAACCGCGAGAGAATGAGTCCTGTCGAGGAGGCCGTCGCGAACAGGCCAAACTCACCAAGGGTCAACGTATTCGCAACGATGAGGAAATATACAAGAGAGATAATGAGACGACCGGCTGAGCCGCTCAGGATCGTAAGGTAGGCGGATATGGTGGCACGATCTGGCGACATGGAGTCCATTGCGGCGGCGGCGAGAGCTGGCTCGGGCCCTGCTCACGCCAAAATTGAGCCCGAACCTCGCTTAACGCAAAGGCATTGAGCGACCCTAAACGAAGCCCGGGAAGCGCTGCCCCGCGCAGCTGCCTGAATCGGAACGGAACATGAGCCGCATCACCAGGCGCGACGCCCTGGCCGGAACTGCCAGCCTCGCCCTGGCGTGGCCGAGCGCCGGTCTCGCGCAGGTCGGCCGACCCGCCATTCCATTCGGCTCGGCCGCGCAGATCGAGCCCTTCCGCGCCGACCCGCGCTATCGCGAGGCTTTGAAGACCTATTGCAACGTCATCGTCCCGATGAACGACCTCAAATGGGAAGCGCTCCGGCATGACCGCTCCCGGTTCGACTTCTCCGGAGCCGACGAGCTGATCGCCTTCGCACGCGGCAACAAGCAGGCCCTGCGCGGCCACGCCTTGCTCTGGGGCATGGCCTTGCCGCCCTGGGCCAAGGAGATGAGCACGAAGGCGGAAGCCGAGCGCGAGCTAATCAGCCATATCGAGACCGTCGTGGACCGCTACAAGGGCGTCATACCGACCTGGGATGTGGTCAATGAGGTGATCGCTCACGATCCGACCCTCGAGGAGCCCTATCGCGACACGATCTGGCAGCGCCTGCTCGGCCCCGAACATATCGAGATCGCTTTCCGGACCGCGGCCCAGATCGATCCAGAGGCGCGGCTGGTGATCAACGACTATGATTTCGAGGATACCGATCCGCGCATCGTGAGGCGCCGCGCCGCGGCTCTCTCGATCATCCGGGACCTGCGCGACAAGGGCATCCCGGTCCATGGGCTCGGTATGCAGGCCCATCTGTACGGCGAACGCGCCATCGATACGCCCGGCTTGCAGCATTTCATGCAGGATCTCGGCACGCTCGGCGTCGATGTCGAGATTACCGAACTCGACGTGATCGATTGGAAGCTGCSGGCTGTAGAGCGGGAGCGCGACAGCACCGCGGCAAACCTCGTTTCGACCTTCCTGAATGCGGTGGTCCCCGCGCGCCAGCCCAAGGCGATCGTCACCTGGGGCCTCAGCGACCGCTATTCATGGATCGGAGAGACCTTCGCGCGTAAGGATTCTGCCAAGGCCCGGCCACTCCCCCTCGATGAGGACTACAGGCCGAAGCCGATGATGAAGGTACTTGACCGTTATCGGCTGGGGACGAGCTGAGCGGTGTTGGTGAGTTCGATGTCCGCCGGGGTGACGACCATCATCATCCCGGGCCGGGCAGGTTTGAGTGAAGCGTAGCGTCATGTTCACGACCGAGACCGCCGATGGCGAGCTCAGCAGAACCGAACAGGCCGGCAGCCGCACGGAGCCGGCGGCCGGCGGAGCTGTGCCGTCAGCATTGGCGCGCCTGACCAACCCGGCCTGGCTCTTTCAGACGCTGTGGAGCCGAAAGGGACTGATCATCGCGGCAGCGCTGGCGGGCGCCCTCCTTGCCGCCCTGGCAAGCCTGTTCATTCCGCCGAAATACGTCTCGACCGCCCAGCTTTTCATCGATCCGCGCGATCTGCGCGTGCTGCAGAACGAAGTCTCGCCCAATGCGGTCGGCAGCGACCCGACCTCGCTTACGGCCTATCTCGAAAGCCAGGCGCGCATCATCGCCTCGGACAGCATCAAGGCGCGCGTCGTCAAGAGCGAGGGCCTCGACAAGGATCCGGAATTCGGGGGCGAGGCCGCCAAGAGCGGGCTGGGTCGACTCCTCTCTGGCAGCAACAGCACCTCTTCCCGCGATGGATTGCTCTATGCGCTCGCGGCCCTCGACAAGAACGTCACGGTCCGGCGTGGCGAGCGGACCTTCGTCATCGACATCTCGGTGACCTCGCGCGATCCCGATAAGGCAGCGCGGATCGCCAATGCGCTTGCCACCGCCTATCTCGACGACCAGGCTTCCGTCCGTGCCGAGGCTGCGCAACGCGCCACCGGCGCGCTGACCGGGCGCCTGGAGGAATTGCGCAACCGCCTGCGCATCGCCGAGGAGAAGGCAGAGAAATACAAGGAAGCCAACAGCCTCGTCGGTGCAGGCGGCAAGTCGATCGGCGAAGAACAGCTTGCGCTGAACAATGCCCAGCTCGTCGCCTTGCGCACCAGGGTCAGCGAAGCCAAGGCGAAATACGACCAGACGCTTGCGACGCGCGCCTCGAGCATCGAGGCCGGCGCCATACCCGAGGCGGTCGCCTCGAACACCATGACTGCACTCCGGTCCCAGTTGGGCGCGGCGCTCAGCAAGGAAGCCGATCTGCTGGCCTCGCTCGGCTCGCGTCACCCCGCGCTCGCCGCGGCGCAGGCTCAGGTGCGCGATGCGCGCCGGCAGATCAACGAGGAACTTGCCCGGATCGCGCGCGCCGCCAAGATCGAATACGACCGCGCCGTCGATGCCGAGAGGCAGATCGCGCGGCGCGTCGAGGAGCTGACCAGGCAGCAATACAGCGCCGGCCGCGCTTCGGTGCAGTTGCGCGAGCTCGAACGCGAGATCGAATCCTCGCGCGCCGTCTATGACGCCTTCCTGCGGCGGGCACGTGAGACCGGGGAACTGTCCGGTATCGACACGACCAATGCGCGCGTCATCAGCATGGCCATGCCGGCGCTCGAGAAGAGCGGCGTCAGCAGGCGCACCGTCGTCATGCTCGGAGGCATCGCCGGGGGCGGTCTGGGCGCGATCGCCGCACTCGGATTGGCGCTGTTTGGCGGCTCCCTGCCTGCACCGCCTGCCGGGCTGCGCCGCTGGCCATTCCGCAATCGCCACGAGCCTGTTGCCGCTCAGGCATCGCCCCCGCCCGCTCCTGCCGATCCCGTCCCTGTGGTCGCTGCGGCCACGGAGCCGCCTTCCCCTGATGCGGTCGCGGCCCCCGCCAGGACCGGATGGCGGCGTTTCATGGCGATTCAAGGCGGTCAACCAGCCCGTACTCCGGAGGTCGTGCGAGCCCCCGCAGCTCCCCCCTTGGCCTTGCTGGCAAAACTGCCTGCCGTGAGGCATCGACGCTGGCGGCGGGATGGCGAAGTGCGCTCGGTCTTTCAGGCCAAGGCTCATCTCGTCGACGTCATCGACAAGCCGAATGCCTCCTTCGCCCGGGCGATCCGCGGCATCCGAACCGAACTCGCCAGCCAGGGCAGTCCCAGTCGGCGGATTCTCGTCGTCGGATTGCGCCGCAATGCCGGCGCCTCGACGCTGGCGCTCAACCTCGCGCTCGATGCCGCGCAAGCGGGGTTGCCGGCCATGCTGGTCGATGCCGGCCTCGGCGGAAACAGCCTGACATCGGTCTTCGCGCCGGACGCGCAGGCAGGTGTGCACGAGATCGTCTCCGGCAGCGCCAGCCTGATCCGTGCGGCGCTGCAGGACGAGGGCACCGGCCTGTTCTTCGTGCCGCGCAAAGGGCATCCGGAACTCGTCACAGCCGAACAGATCAGCCACGACTTCTTCGGCGCGGCCCGCCGCTTCGGGCCGGTCTTCATCGATGGTGCCTCGCTGGGTTCCGACGCTTTCACGGAGCGTTTTGCAGATGCGGTCGACGACATCGTGCTGGTCGTTCGCGAGGGTGAGGTCGGCGCGGGCGAACTCCAGCAGGCAAGTACGGCGCTGGGCCGGAACGCAGCCAAGATCCGCGGCTTCGTCAGAAACGAAGCCTGAGCGCCGCCGTCGCCATCGATCGCCAGACAGGACACCGTGATGAAGATCGCGCTTATCGGCACAGGATTCGTGGCCGATTACTACATGACCACGCTGGCCAACCATCCCGGGCTTCAGCTTGCCGGCGTCTATGATCGCTCGCCGGACCGCCTCCGTGCGTTCTGCGCCTTTCACGGCGCGAGGCCTTATGAAAGCCTGGAGGCCGTGCTCGCCGAGCCGCAGGTCGACATCATCGTCAACCTGACGACGCCCGAAAGCCATTACGAGATCACCAGGCAGGCGCTCGCCGCAGGCAAGCATGTCTATTGTGAAAAGCCGCTGGCCATGCAGCTCGAGCAGGCCAGCGAACTCGTCGCCCTTGCGGATGCCGCTGGATTGACGTTGGCCACCGCACCGGCGAACGGCCTCAGCGATGCTCATCGGCTGGTGAGAGATGCGCTCTCGCAGGGGGCCATCGGAACGCCGCGGCTGATCTATGCCGCCATGGAGGACGGCCCGGTCTTCCGGGGCAATTGGGCGACCTGGCGGTCGCGTTCCGGCGCACCATGGCCTGGCCTGCATGAGTTCGAGATCGGCTGCACGCTGGAGCATGCGGGCTACGCACTGTCCTGGCTCGTGTCGCTCTTCGGCGCGGTCGAAGCCCTGACCGCGTTCTCCGCGGTGACATTCCCGGACAAGGGGCCCGGCACCGAGACCATCACCATGGCCCCAGATTTCTCGGTCGGCTGCCTCACCTTTCGCTCCGGTCCCGTCGCCCGGTTGAGTTGTGGCCTGGCCGCACCCAAGGACCGCTCGCTGCAGATTCTCGGAGACAAGGGAACGATCACGGTCCGCGACCTCTGGGACAACCGATCCGCAATCCATCTCGAGCGCACGGATGCAACGCGCAGCCTCCCCCGTCTGCTGGCGAACCGCGTCGAGGCGCGGCTCGGCCGCTTCCTGACCTGGAAGCCGGAGCCCGGCCGCAAACTCGCCTACCCCGCCGCCACGGGCCGGTCCGCGCTGCCGGCTTTCCCCTCGCAAATCGATTTCGCGCGCGGCATCGCCGACCAGGCAAACGCGATTGCGGCGAAGCAGAAGCCCGTCTTCTCGGGCGCGCTCGCACTCCACATCACCGAGCTTGCGCTGGCGTTGAACAATGCCCGCGACCTGCCGCAGCCCTATCGGATGCAGAGCCGTTTCTGATCAGAAGGTTTTGACTGGCGGCTGCGCCAGGACCGTCTCGATGATATTCAGTACGGCCGCGCTTTCGGTGAGCGGCATGATTGCGCAGCCAGTCTCGCCGCTCCGAACGGCATCCATCACGGCACGGGCCTGGAACTGCAGTCCATTGCCGGCAAAGCTGTAGATCTCTCGGGTGCGTCCCGGCATCGGCAGGCGGTCGAGCAGCTTTCCGGCCGGTCCATTCCGGAGCCGTGGCCCTCGCCACGAGCTCCCAAGTGCCGCGGTGGTATAATGGGTCAGCCGCTGCGCCTTGAGGAAGGGCGCATCCAGACGGATCGCGCCTGCGGCCCCCTCGATCACGAACTGGTTTCCTCCATTGCGATCAAAGCCGCAGGAGAGCTCCGCCAACGCCTCCCGATAGTGCAGGACGATCTCGCAACGCCGGTCGACGCCACTGCGCGCCTCCAACCACCGACCTGTGACGCGCTCGGGACTGCCAAGCCAATGCAAGGCAAGCGAGACCGGATAGACTCCAAGGTCGAATGCCGAGCCTCCGCCCAGCGCGGGGTCGAAGAAGCGGCTGCCGGGGATGTCCTCGCGGACATAGGAGAGATCCGCCCGAATGCGCCGAACCTTGCCGATCCGCCCCGCCGCCACCTGCTCGCGCGCCGCCACCACGGCCGGCAGGAAGCGCGTCCACATCGCCTCCATCGCGAAGACGCGATGCGCCCGGCTCGCCTCGATCACGCTGTGAACATCGGCCGCGGTGAGGGCGATCGGCTTTTCGATCAAGACCGGCTTGCCGGCAGCAATACCCCGGAGGCCCTGTGCGACATGCAAGGCGTTCGGCGTCGCGATGTAGAGCGCATCGATGGCCGGATCGGCGAGAAGGGTCTCGGCATCGCCATAGGCGACGGTAGCGCCGAACTCGGCCGCAAAGGCTTGCGCCTTCTCCAACGCACGGGACTGGACCGCGCCGATCCGCGCGTCCGGCAGCAACGCGAGATCGGCCGCAAACTGCCGCGCGATCACGCCGGTTCCGATAATGCCCCAGCAAAAGCGCTCCGCTCCGATCGGAGCTGCATCACCGCTCGCCATGCCGCACGTCCTAGTTCTTGTCCGGCTTGCGGTACTGCTCGTTGCTGACGCCGAGCTCCGACATCAGGCGACCGAGCGCCACCTGCGCGTGATAGAGCCCGATCGTCGCCGAGCCGGTGCGCAAGCCGAGCGCGAGCCCGCGAAAGGGTGAGGCTGCGAGCAGCGCTAGACTCTTCGCCAGAACCCTGAGCCGCCCCCGCGCCGATGGATCGAGTCGACGCTCGATCGTGGCCGAGATCGCGCCGTTGCGCAGGCTGCGGGCCGCGATCCAGCTGAATTCCGTGCGGCGCCTCGGCATGGTCTCGCGCATCGCGGCGTCCTGGACCCACCAGAAACGGAAGCCGGCTTCCTTGCTGCGTCGGAAGAAGTCACTGTCGCCGCCGCCGGTGAAATCGAAGCTCTCGTCGAGAAAGGGGAAGCCAAGTGCCTCCAGCACCTCGCGCCGGATCAGGTAGTTGGCGCTCGAGAACAGGATCGGCACTTCGCCCGAGACAGCATAATGCGATCGAAAGACCGGGTGTGCGCTCAGCCAGGCTCGCGATTGATCCTCGAAGACCGGGGTCACCGAGCCGCCGAAGAGCTGGGCCGGCGCAGTTGCCGCAGCACGCAGAAAAGCGTCGAGCCACAGCGGCAGCGCCTCCTCGTCGTCATCGATGCCGAGGACCTGCTTCAGCGCGGGAAGGCGGGTCAGCCCGCAGCGCCAGGCGGCATTATAGGCCTTGCAGTTGCCCTGTCGCGGCTCGACGATGACATATCCCTTGAACAGCCCCGCAGCGTGAAGGGCACTCGCCCGCTCCGCACCGGCGCGTTCGACGCCTTCGTTCTCGACGACGATGATCGCAAAATCATGCCCGCCCTGCTGCGCGGCCAGAGAGCGCAAAGTGCGCTCCAGCAGCTCCGGCCGCTTGAAGGTCGGCACGCAAATCACGCTTTCGACGCCTTGCAGCGCCGCCTCTGGCGAAGCTGCGACGATCTCGAAGGTCTCGGGTGCATCGAAGCCGGGAATGGCGGGGCGTCGCGAGGCGCCTTCCAAATTGGCGGCGGAATGATGGAGGGGGTCAGCCATGGTGCCCCAGCATGCCACATCTCCGCTTAAGGTTCGGTGTCGGCGATCCTGCGCCGGCGCGCACACTCCCACACCTGATGTTCAGGATAGTTCGTCGCCGAACTTGACCCGACCGAACATCTGACGCCTCTCTCACGGCCATCCCTATCGTCAGGATCGGCCCCGTTGCGTCTTGCCTTCATCACCTCGCTGATCCCGGTTGCAAGGCCCAATACCGGCTTCGAGATCGCCAATGCCGCAATCCTCGATGCGCTGCGCTCCGCAGGGCACGAGGTCACCGCCTTCGGTTTCCTGCGCCCGGGCGAAGTGCCGGCCGACCCCTCTCAGGCCATGGTGATCGGCGCCGTCGATATCGAGAATGCGGTCGCGCCCGCCAGCCGCAAGCTGCAATGGCTCGGATATGCGCTCAGCCACGGCCTGCCTGTCGCCTGCGCCAAGCTGCGGCTCGCCGGCGCCGGCAAACTGGTCGAGGCAGTAAGGGCGCGCGGCCCGTTCGACGCGCTGATTCTCAACTCGGTGATGCTGCCTGGCGCCTTTCCGGAGCTGACCACGCTCGGGTCCTGCGTGCTGGTGGAACATAATATCGAGCATGTCTCCGCCCGGCAGAATGCAGCGCATGCCGGCACCGGGCTGATGAGTTGGCTCTATGCCCGCGAGGCCAGGTTGCTGGAAGCCGTCGAGACGCGCCTCTGGAACGAGGTGAGCTATATCTGGACGCTGGCCGAGGAGGACCGACGCGCACTCGGCCCTGCCGCAGGGAAGGCGGCGGTGCTGCCACTCGTCTCGGGCAGTGGCCCGCAGCCGGCCGCCATGGCGGAGCCGGTCGCACCGGCCTTCGACATCGGCATGATCGGAACCTGGACCTGGCAGCCGAACTTCATCGGTCTCGACTGGTTCTTGCGCGAGGTCGCTCCGCTCCTTCCGACCGATATCTCGGTTGCCGTCGCCGGACGCCTTCCGGCGGAGATGCCACCGGTCCCGGCCCAGGTGCGACTGATCGGGCGCGTCGCTGACGCAAATACCTTCCTCCAATCCTGCCATGTGCTGGCCTTGTCGAGCCGCGCCGGAACCGGCGTGCAGCTGAAGACGATCGAGGCGATGCAGCTCGGCATGCCAGCCGTGGCGACGACACTCTCCTGTCGCGGCTTTACAGCCCTGCCGGCGAATTTCTCGCTCGCGGACGAGCCGGTGGCTTTTGCCCAGGCCCTGACCGAACGGGTGCGAAGCGCGCGCGCGGGAAACCCGCAGCGCATCGATGGAGCGGCGTTCATGGCCATCCAGAGGGCTGCCCTGGCGAGCGCACTGGCCGCCGGGCTCGAGGCCGCGCGCCGCTAGATCACGGGGCCGGATATCGTATCAGACCCGACGACCTCATCGTCTGCGTTAGCGTCGGCTTTCCCGGGAATCGCAATCCACTTTCCCGGCCGATGCCTTGGGCGCTACTCGGCCGGCGCGGTCTCGGTCTTGCGCTTGTCGCCGAGGATCAGGCCGAAGACCGGCCCGGCGCCGACCATGACCAGGAAGACGCGAATGATGTGATGGGCCGCGACGAAGGCGACTTCTGTGTGGAGCGCCAGCGCAATCAGGCTCATTTCAGCCAACCCGCCCGGTGAATAGGCCAGGATCAGCGGCACGTGACCATAGATCGAAACCTTCGAGACGCCCCAGGCGAAGGCAATCGTCAGGGCGAGCAGCACCGCCGTCGAGCCGACCGAAAGCAGCAGGACGCGCAGGATGACGCTCGGCGAGGTGCCGACAAAGCGGCAGCCGACCGTGACGCCGAGCACGAGCTGGGCTGCGTTGACGACCTGGAAGGGCGGGGCGGAATCGCTCCAGCCGAGGAAATGGACCAGCGCACTGACCACCATCGGGCCGAGCAGGTGCTTGGCCGGCAGCCGCAGCAGATGTCCGAGAATGACCCCGAAGACGCCACAGCCGATAAGCCAGAGCTCGGCGAAAAGCGGTGTCTGCGCCAGCGAGGGGCCGGCATTGCGCGTTGCCGACAGCGAGACACCCTCGATCGACTGAACGATGAACGGCAGGGTCATCACCACAAGCAGAACGCGCGCCGAGTGGATCAGCGCGATGATCCGGGCATCGCCGCCCTTCTCCTCGCCGAGGAGAACCATCTCCATCAACCCGCCCGGCATGCCGGCGAAAAAGGCGGTCACCCGGTCGAAGCCGGCGACGCGGCGGAAATAGGTGACGCAGCACAGGCCGCAGGCGGTCATGAACAGAACGAGGCCAATCAGCGTCGGCAGCCAGTTCGGCAATTGCGCCACGAGATCGGGGCGAAAGCCCGCACCGAGCATCACGCCAATCACAGCGCTCATCGGGGGGCGAATGACGCCGGGCGCGGAGACCGGCGCCTTGAGCAGCGCGGCGACCGTGCAGAACACCATGGAACCCAGCATCCAGGGCAGTGGCAACTTCGCCTGCACGAAGAGCCAGCCGCCGAAGCCGCCGAGCGCAAGGGCGAGGCCAAAACGGCGATAGGGGAAGCGCCGGGGAGAGAGCGAACGCAGACCGCTCACAAAATCGGACAGCAATTCCCGCATGCGTCTGTCGTGCCCTTCAACCCGGCGACGGCCGGAAATGCGTCGATGGTGGCACGGCTCCTACACCGCTTCGGCCGACGCATACAGTCCGCCGATGGAATGTCGGCTCCGCGACCCGAACGGGTCGGCGCATGACGGCCACCTTCCATCACAACCCCGCCATGCCCACTGACCATCTGGTCAGGACGTCGAAGATCATCAATGGTTTCAGGGCATTTGCGATGTGAAGAGCCGGGGGCGCGATCGCGCTCGGCCAATGGTTCGGGCGATGAGCGAAGACCGGCTTTCCGAGCAGCGGCGCGGCTCGGGTTCTGACGACGGTGTCGGCGAGCTGTCGACGCCGTTACGGCACGCATCGCCGGAGGATTCCGAACCTCCAGAATCAAGAGGCGACGAGGCTCCGCCTATCGTGCTGGCCGCCATTCCCGGCGTGATCGAACCCGGCCCTTCCGGCTGGTTCGCCGGCCGCCGGCACCGGCTGAGGCATTGGTGGCGCGGCTCGACACCGAACCTGCGCGGTTCAGTCTACATGCTGTCGTCGATGCTGGTCTATGCGGTGATGGTCGGGCTGATCAAGCATATCGGCTCAGCCATTCCGCTGGTCCAGACGCTGCTGATCCGACAGGTGATCATGAGCGTCATCATCATCGCCTTCGCGGCCAACCAGCTGCCAGCCATGATGCGGACCTCGCGCCTGGGACTGCAGGTCTTCCGCGGGTTGATCACGCTCGCTTCGATGCTCTGCGGCTTCAGCGCCATCATCTACATTCCGCTGGCTCAGGCGACCGCGATCGGATTCAGCCAGGTTCTGTTCGTCACCATCGCCGCGGTGCTGCTGCTGAAGGAGAAGGTCGACGGCCGCCGCTGGGTCGCGACCACCATCGGTTTCATCGGCGTCATCATCATGCTCAATCCATCGGCGCAGGGGCTGAACATCTACGCGCTGATGTCTGTCGCAGGCGCATTTCTCGGGGCGGGCATCACCATCAGCGTGCGCAAGCTGGCGGCGACGGAACGGACCGACACGATCCTGATCTACCAGGGCATCGTGCTGATCATCGTGCTCGCCGTGCCGACCTGGATCTTCTGGGTCCAGCCGACCGCCGAGCAATGGCTCTCGCTGATCCTGCTCAGCCTGTTCGGTACGGCAGGGCAATGGCTGATCACGCGCGCCTATCAGGTCGGGGAGGCAGCCGCGCTCGCTCCGCTGGATTTCACGCGCCTGCTGCTGGCGAGCTTCACCGGCTTCGTCTTCTTCTCCGAGATTCCGGCGCTCACCACTTGGATCGGCGCCACCTTCGTGATCGGGGCAACGCTCTACACGATGCGCAAGAACGCCCGGCCGCTTGCCCCTCCCGCCTGATCTTCGCGCCCGCTACAGGATGCCCTCGTGATCCATCACCAGCTCGATGCCGGACCGAAGACCTGCCACTGGGGTTTCTTCGACGCTGCCTTGCCGCCCGTTCTGACGATCGCGAGCGGCGACAGCGTCACCATCCGCACGATCAACGGCGGCACGGGAGAGCAGCCGAAATCGGGTTTCCATGTTCTGCCCGAAACTCACGAGATTCACGCGAAGGTCGAGCGCCCGATGCCGGGCCATATCCTCACCGGTCCGGTCGCGGTGAGAGGAGCAAGGCCCGGCCATGTCCTCGAAGTGCGCATCCGCGAGGTCAAACTCCGCACCGATTGGGGCTACACGTTCATCAGGCCTCTCGCCGGCACCCTGCCGGAAGAGTTCGACACCTATAAGCTTGTCCATATCGGGCTCGATGCCGAAAGGAATCTGGCGCATCTGCCCTGGGGCATGGAGCTGCCGCTCGCGCCGTTCTTCGGCGTGATGGGCGTGGCTCCGCCCGCGCATTGGGGCCGGCAGAGCTCGCTGGTGCCGCGCGCCTTCGGCGGCAATCTCGACAACAAGGAACTGGGAGCGGGGTCGACGCTCTATCTCCCCGTCTTCGTCGAAGGTGGGCTGTTCTCCTGCGGCGATGGCCATGGCGCCCAGGGCGACGGCGAGGTTTGCGTCACCGCGATCGAGACCGCCCTGGAAGGCACCTTCGAGTTCATCCTGCGCGAGGATTTGAGCTTCACCACGCCGCGCGCCGAGACGCCGACGCATCACATCACCATGGGCATCGACCCGGATCTCGACATCTGCGCTCAGAAGGCGCTGCGCGAGATGATCGTCCTGATCTGCGAACGCACCAAACTGACGCGGGAGGAGGCCTATATGCTGTGCAGCCTCGCGGCCGACCTGCGTGTGACCCAGACGGTCAACGGCTCCAAGGGCGTGCACTGCATGCTGGCGAAGAGCCTGGTGGCCTGACTCCCGGCAAGGCACTGGGAGGAGGAATTGCGCCTCCTCTCCAGGCTTTCGACCCCTATGGCCGACACGAGGATCAGACCGCCGCCGCGGTACGCTCGAGCTCCTGAGCCAAACTCTCAAGCAACTCGCGGGAGCCGGCCTCGCGCGTGGATACCTCATCCTTGCCGTCGAGGAAGGCAGCCTGTTCGGTATAGACGAGGCGGGTGCCCGATCCGACCGGAATGAGCTCGACCGTCGCCAGCGACGCGGAAATCGGCTCGCCTGCGATCGTCATGGTGTAGGCGGAGACGATAYGGCGATCGGGCACGATATCCTGAAAGGTAGTGTCGTTGCTGATCGGCGGTCCGCCCTGATAGCGGAAGCTGCTGCGCTCGGAGCCCCCGATCCGGAAATCGACATCGAAGCGCTCGATGCTCCAGCCTTCGCCCTCGGCAAACCAGCGGCGCTTCTGCGCCGGATCGGCAAAGGCCGCGAAGACCCGGGAGGGGGAAGCGGCATAATCGCGTTCAATGACGAAGCTGGCGTGAGTGACGGTGCGGTCAGACATATTCGTCTCCAAATCAAAACCAGTTGCTTTTTGCAACTGGTTGTAAGCTAGGGAGACTGATCCCATAATGCAAGCGGTATTTGAAAGCCGGCTTTCGGGAGACTGCGCATGACCGACGATCCTCGCTCGGGCTGTCCGATCAACCTCACCCTCGAGGTGGTCGGCGACAAATGGAGCTTGCTCATCATTCGCGACATGATGTTCGGAAACCGTCGGCACTTCCGGGAATTGCTGCTGCATTCCAAGGAGGGCATCTCGTCCAACATCCTGGCCGACCGGCTGAAAACGCTGCTCGACCAGGGCATCATCACCAGGAGCGACGACCCGAGCCACAAGCAGAAGGTGACCTACAGCCTGACGGAGAAGGGCATCGGGCTCCTGCCGGCGCTGGCCCAAATGTCGTGCTGGGGGCTGAAATTCCTGCCGGTCAGCGAGGAACTCTCGATCCGCGCCGAACTGCTGGCCGAGGGCGGACCCGCCCTCTGGGAAGAGTTCATGGACGAACTGCGCGAAAGCCATCTCGGCCAGCCCAATCCGCGACGCGCAAATCCCGGCTGGCTCAGCGTCGGCACGCGGCTGCGGGCCGCCTATGACGCCGTGGTCGCGCGCAAGGCGGCCGAGGCGCTCGCCGGCGCAAGCTGATGGCATGCTTCATCGCGAGCGACACAGTGTGCAGTCATGATGCAAGGGTTGTTCGCGATAGCCGCTAACCGCGTGGAAACATATGCAGGTAGGGCGCGGCCTCTCGCAGCACGCGCATATAGGACGGGCGCTCCAGCAGCCGGTCGAAATAGGCTGCGACGGCCTTGTGCGTGTCGCGGAACGGGAGCACGAGCTCGGAATAATAGAGCGCCGGCGCGGCAGCGCAGTCAGCCATGGTGAAAGCATCCCCTGCGGCCCAGCGCCGTCCGGCCAGCGTATGCTCGAGCACGTCATAGGCCGTCTGGAGCCGTTTCCTTGCCTGTTCGACGCCGGTCGGATCCTTGCCGTCGGCCGGCCTGATGCGGTCACCGACGATCTTCTGCATGGTCTCATTGAGATAAATGTCGAAGAAGCGGTCCTGCAGCCGGGTTTCGAGCGCGTGTCCGGCATCGTCAGGGATCAGCCTGAGCGCCCCCGGATAGGTCTGGTCGAGATAGTCGATGATGATGCTGGACTCAGGCACGATGCGGCCCCGCGCTTCATCCTGCAGCAGCGGGAATCGACCCATCGGCCAGAGCTGCAGCAGAGCCATGCGCTGTTCCGGATCACCCAGGTCGACAAGCTTTGGCGTGAAGGGTGTGCCGTTCTCATAGAGCGCGATCACCACCTTCTGGCAGAACGAGGACAGCGGGTGGAAATGCAGCGTCAGGGACATGGTCGAGCCTCCGTGAGACATCAGGCAGCGGCGGACTGGCGCTGCAATTCGCGGGCGAGATTGTCGAGGCCGATGCGGGTGCCGTGTTCCCGTTCCTCCGGGCGGTCGTAACCGTCGAGGAAGGCAGCCTGCTCGGTAAAGGCAAGCCGCGTTTGCGCGCCTTCAGACCTGAACAGAACGGTCGCCAGCGACACCGATATGCGCCGCTCGGCCAAGCGCATCGCATAGGCGTAGACGATGCGGCTGCCGGGCACGATATCCTGGTAGACCGCGTCATAGACATGGTCGACGCCGTCGGAATCCCGGGTCGTCGAATGCTCCTGGCCGCCGACCGAGAAGTCGAGCGTGTGTGCGCCGGCCGCCCAGTCGTCATGGCAGGCGAACCAGCGCCGCTTGATCGCCGGATTGGCCCAGGCCGCGAAAACGCGGGCCGCGGAGGCGTCATAGACGCGCTCGATGGTGAAGGTGGCGTGCGTGACACTATGATCTGTCATCCCGTGCTCCTCTGCTCGATGCCGGGCTTCCGTCATCCGGCTCGTCCGGATTTTCTGCGAGATAGGCGCCGAGGCGATCGAAGCGCCGCTCCCACAGCATCCGGCGCTCGTTGATCCAGCGTTCGGCGGCGCGCAGGGCCTGGGTCTCGACATGGCAGGTCCGGACGCGGCCCTGCTTCTGCGAGCGGACGAGGCCGCTTTCCTCGAGCACGGCGAGATGCTGCACGACGGCCGACAATGTCATCGCCAKCGGGGCGGCAAGCTCGCTCACGGACGCCGGCCCGTCGCACAGGCGTTCCACCATCAGCCGGCGGGTCGGGTCCGCCAGGGCCTGGAACATCAAGTCGAGTTGCGCCGATTGGTGAAGCATACGCTTAAGTATCTTGAGGCAGCGAGTCCGTCCAGAATTATTTTAGCAACTGCTAAAGTGTTGCCGCGAACGGCCGCTGCACGCCATTTGCGTCCAAGGCCCCGGACCGGCTATGAGTCCCGGCACGCCTCCTCAGCGTGCGCCCGAATTCCGCGCCAAAGCAGCCGAGGCTTCCATCATGCGTATCGAGAACGATCCCAAGCTCGACTTCCGAGACGTCCTGATCCGGCCCAAGCGGTCGACACTGGGCAGCCGCGCCCATGTCGACGTCAACCGCACGTTCCGCTTCGCCCATACAGGCAAGGACTGGACCGGCTTCCCGTTGATCGCCGCCAACATGGACGTGGTCGGCACCATGGGCATGGCGCGCGCCTTGCTGAAGCACGGCGCGATGGTGGCTCTGCACAAGCATTACGATGCCGACGATCTGATCGCCTTCTTCAAGGAGAAGGAATCGGCCAACGCCTTCTATTCGCTCGGCACCACCGAGACCGATCACGAGAAGCTGAAGCACGTCCATTCCAAGGCGCCGATCAGCAAGATCTGCCTCGATGTCGCCAATGGCTACACCGAAAAATTCGTCGACACCGTCAAGGCGACCCGCGAAGCCTTCCCGCATGCGGCGATCATGGCCGGCAATGTCGTGACCGGCGACATGACGGAAGCGCTGCTTCTTGCCGGCGCCGACATCGTCAAGGTCGGCATCGGCCCCGGCTCGGTCTGCACCACCCGCAAGATGACCGGCGTCGGCTATCCGCAGCTCTCCGCCATCATCGAATGCTCCGATGCGGCCCATGGCCTGAAGGGTCTGGTCTGCGGAGATGGCGGCTGCACTGTGCCGGGCGATCTCGCCAAGGCCTATGGCGGCGGTGCCGATTTCGTCATGCTCGGCGGCATGCTCGCCGGCCATGACGAATGCGAGGGCAAGATCCGGTACGAGGAGCACGACGGCAAGAAGGTTCCGGTCGCGATGACCTTCTACGGCATGTCCTCGGACACGGCGATGAAGCGCTATTCCGGCGGCGTCGCCAAATACCGCGCCTCGGAAGGCAAGACCGTCGAGGTGCCCTATCGCGGCCCGGTCGAGGGCACGATGCAGGAACTGATGGGCGGCGTGCGCTCGGCGATGACCTATATCGGCGCCGTGCGGCTGAAGGAGATGCCCAAGCGCACCACCTTCATCATGGTCGGCAGCCAGCTGAACACGGTGTTCGGCACCTGAGGCGCTCGCGCGGGCGGCGGCTCAGCCCTCCGTCGGGGTTTCGTCCTCGGTCACCCGGCCATCGACGAGATGGATGCGCCGTCCGATCCGCGCCGCCATCTCCAGGTCATGCGTCACCGCGATCACGGTCTTGCCGCGCTCACGCACCAGCGCGTCGAGAATCGCGAAGACCTGCTCGGAGTTCTTGCTGTCGAGGCTGCCGGTCGGCTCATCGGCGAGCACGAGAGGCGGGTCGTTGGCGAGAGCACGGGCGACCGCGACACGCTGGCGCTGCCCGCCCGAAAGCTGGTCCGGCCGCTTGTCGAGATGGTCGACGAGGCCGAGCGCCTCGAGCRGTTGCGTCGAGCGCTCGCGCATCGCTCCAGACGTCAGGCGCCCGAGCCGGCGCATCGGGATCTCGACATTCTCGCGCACGGTGAATTCCGGCAGCAGGAAATGGAACTGGAAGACGAAACCGAGAGTCTCCAGCCTGATCCGCGCCTTCTCCCGTTCGCCGAGCCCATCGGTGTCGCGGCCGCCGATGCGGAGCAGGCCGGTTGTCGGCCGGTCGAGCAGGCCAAGCAGATAGAGCAACGAGGATTTGCCCGAGCCGGACGGGCCGGTGATGGCGACGAATTCGCCCTCGCCGATCGTCAGCGTCACGTCCTGCACCAGGGTCACGGGCACGGCGGCCGGGAGCACGCGCGTCAGGCCGGCTGCTTCGATCAGCGCCGTCATGTCGCCCCCCGGATAATATCGACCGGGTTGAGCCGCGCCGCCTGCCGCGCCGGCAGATAGCCGGCTATCCCGGCCGAAACCAGGGCGAACCCGGCCGCAATCAGGTAATGCCAGGGGCTCCAGGCCAGCGGCAGCCGCGTGATCTCCTGCACCACTGAGGCCCCCGAGAGTTCGAAGCGGACGAGCGAGAGCGCGAAGCACAGGGCAAGGCCGACCGCCCAGCCGATCAGCGAACCTCCAGCCCCGAGCACAAGCCCCTCCAGGAGGAACAGACGGCGCATGTCGGTTTCCGTGAAGCCAAGCGACTTCAGGATGGCGATGTCGCGCGCCTTCTCATGGGTGATGGTCGAGATGATGTTGAAGATGCCGAAGCCGGCGACCAGCAGGATGGCGCCGACGACGGTGTACATGATGACATTGCGGATCACCAAAGCCTCGAGCAGCGACTCGTTCGCCTCCTGCCAGGCGACCGCCTTGTAGCCGATCAGCGCCTCCGCGCGCCGTGCCACCTGGGGAGCGGAAGCGGGATCGTCGAGCTTCAGGCGGATCTCGTTGATCGCGTTCGGCCGCTCGCTCAGGATCTGAGCGTTCTTGAGCAGAACATAGCCCTCTCCCTCGTCACGGGCGGTCGTTCCGGTATGGAACAGGCCGACGATCTTGAAGGCACGGGTCTGGCCGGTGGAGGAGACCACCGTCACGGTTGTTCCGAGTTCGGCACCAAGACGCTGGGCCAGGCGGTCGCCGACGACGATGTTGTTGCCCCCGGCGATCAGCGAGGTGAAGCTCCCCTGGCGGAAATCCCTGGCGATCGACGAGACGCGCATTTCGGCCTGCGGCTCGATGCCGATGATGCCGATGCCGACATCGCGCCCGGCATAGCGCACCACCCCTTGCGTCTTCAGGCCCGATGCCATCCGGCCGGGAACCCAGGCTCTCAGCAGTGCCGTCGCTTCGGTCGGGTTGAGGATACCGCGACGATCGTCCTTGGGTCTCAGCCCGGCGATCCGAACCGATGCGAACTGGTCCTGCGCGGGTTGCCGGCGTGCGGCGCGCCGTTCGTCGGTGATGGCGACATGCGGCATGGTGTCGACGAGCCTCGCGACGAAATCGTCCTCGCCCCCCTGCATCAGGGCCGCCATGGCGATGGAGAAGCCGACCCCGAGCGCCACGCCGAGCACGGCGACGAGCGTCTGCCGACCGCGCCCGAGGATATGCGTCAAGGCAAGATCGAGGATCAGCCGCATGGCCTCACCCTCCCTGAGCCCTGACGTGCGCGCCGTCACTGAGACGTTCGGGATAGGGCGCAACGACGCGCGCCGTGTCCGGCACCCCCGAGAGAACCTCCACCTCGCTCGTGCCGCGGATACCGATCGTCAGTTCGCGGCGGCGCACGACATCGCCCTCGACGACGAATACCGCATTGTCGTGCACGGCGTTGTTCGGCAGCAGCAGGGCATTCTGCGACACCCGCACGATGACATTGATCTCGACCGTCATGCCGATCATCACGGGCGTCTCATCCGGCAAAGACAGATAGACACGATAATTCTTCGCGATCGGATCGCCCTTGGGCGTGATACTGTCGACCGTGGCTTCAAGCTTCCGGCCCGGGAAGGCATCGGCCGTCAGCAAGACATTCTGGCCGACCTTGACCTGGGGAATGTCCTCCTCGTTCACCTCGGCGACGACGCGCAGCGGCTTCGCCTCGCCAATCCAGAACAGCACCGTGCCGGGCTCGGCGATCTCGCCAACCTCGCCGTCGCGGCGCAGGACGGTGCCACGCATCGGCGCGCGGAGCAGATAGTTCTCCAGCCGGGCAGTCTGGCCTGCGACAAGCGCCGCGGCCTGGCCGATTTCGCTGCGGGCGCGATCAAGCGCCTGCTGGGTGACGACCTTGCGCTCGACAAGCGTCGAAAGCCGCTCAAGCTCCGTCGAGGCAAGGGCATGGCGCGCCTTCATTTCGGCCAGCGTCGCCTCGGYCTGGGCCCTGTCCAGCCTGGCCAGAATCTGCCCCTCCTCGACCCGGATGCCTTCGCAGTTGCAGAGTTCGACGATGCGTTCGCGGATGAGCGGGGTCACCTTGGCCCAGGTCCGAGGCTCGACGACGCCCGTCGCATAGACGATGGCCGCCGCGTCGCCACGCTTCGCCAGCACGCTGGAGACCTGCGCCGGCCGGGTGGCGGACCAGTAGGCCGCAGTCGCGACGGCGAGCGCGGCCAGGACGAGCAGACGACGAACGAGCTTCAAGGCATCCCTCCCAGGAGGAGGCGGCGGCAGCAGCAGCATGGCGCGACGCGATTATTCATTGCCCCCGCATCGATCCAGGCGCTAAAGTTACAGACCGACCGTCGGTCATTTTACAGACCGACGGTCGGTCGTCAAGTTGGAGAGACCGAACCGGCATGCCCCGCGTGGTGAAACACCCCGATGATCGCAGGAACGAGCTGCTCGACTGCGCCCAGGCGCTGTTCTTCGAACGCGGCTACGAGCGCACGACGATCAACGATGTGATTGCACGTGCCGGCATCTCGAAGGGCGGTTTCTATCACCACTTCACCGCCAAGGAGGACCTGCTTGCCGCCTTGGCGTCTCGGCTCGCCCTGACCTCGGTCGAACGCCTCACGGATTTGACGGAGGCGCCCGATCTCCCACCGCTTGCGCGATTGAACGGCTTTCTGGCGCGCGCCCGGCAAATCAAGCTCGAGGATGCACCCCGGCTCAGAGCGACATTCGATGTCCTCTTCAAGCCCGAGAACATCGTGCTCTATCACCGCATCAACGCAACCGTGATCCCGCTCGCGGTCCCGGTGCTCACCCGCATCATCGCGGCGGGGAAGGCCGAAGGCGTGTTCAAGGTGCCCGATGCCGGAATCGCAGCCGAGATCGTGCTGCATCTCAGCGCCACCAGTCACGACGCCATGGCCCGGGCGATCTCGGCATCGGGAACCCCGGACGCTCCGGCGGCGATCGATGCGCTCGATCAGCAGCTGCGTTTCCAGGGCATCGCCATTGACCGCATCCTCGGACTGCCGGACGGCAGCGTCACCTATGTCGAAGACGGATTCGTGCAGGCCATCATGACCGCGCAGTGATGCAGGGATGACGGTGTCGCCAGCCGTCTTCCACTCGACATCGCATCCGGGATTCGAATTCCACCCACTCCCCTTCGCCGCTCAGCTGTTGCATAGTCGCGCCACCATGCAGAAAGCCGCCCAGGCTTCGGGGGAATGACAATGACGAAGATGATGATCCTGGGGGCCGCAGCCGCCCTCGCAGTCGCGGCGACCTCCGCCCATGCGCAACAGCTGGCGCCGAGCCCGACGCTGGATGCCATAAAGGCTCGCGGGCATCTCGAATGCGGCGTGCATCTCGGCCTGCCCGGCTTCTCCTTCGCCAATGACAAGGGCGAGTGGACGGGGCTCGATGTCGATTACTGCAAGGCACTGGCTGCGGCCGTGCTGGGCGATGCCACCAAGGTGAAGTTCACGCCGACCTCGGTTCAGCAGCGCTGGCCGATCCTGCAATCGGGCCAGGTCGACCTGCTCTCGCGCAACTCGACCATCACCTTCTCGCGCAACGCGACCTTGGGCCTGAACTTCCAGGGCATCAATTTCTACGAAGGCCAGACCTTCATCGTCCGCAAGTCGACCAATGCCAAGACGGCGGCCGATCTCGACGGCGCCTCGGTCTGCGTCGCAGCCGGCTCGACCGAAGAGAAGAACGCGGCTGACTGGTTCCGCGAGCGCAACCTCAAGGTCACGATCACCAATTTCCAGAAGAACGACGACGCCATCGCCGCCTATGATGCCGGCCGCTGCGACGCCTATACCGCCGGCGTCGGCGCGCTCGCCGGCCAACGCGCCAAGCTCAAGGTCCCCGACGAGCACATCATCCTGACCCAGCCGATCTCGAACGATCCCCAGGGGCCGGTAACGCGCTACGGCGACGAGCGCTGGCAGCTGATCGTGCGCTGGGTGCTGAATGGCACCATCGCCGCCGAGGCGCTCGGTGTCACCTCGGCCAATGTCGATGAGATGAAGGCCAATTCGAAGAACTCGGAAGTCCGCCGCCTGCTTGGCGTCGAAGGCGGTTTCGGCGCGATGATGGGCCTGCCGGACGACTGGATGTACAAGGCCATCAAGCAGGTCGGCAATTATGGCGAGAGCTATGAGCGCTCGGTCGGCATGGGCTCGCCGCTGAAGCTCGAGCGTGGCCAGAACCAGCTCTGGACCAAGGGCGGCTTGCTGTTCACGCCGCCTTTCCAGTGAGAACCACGGCATCAGGCGCCTGACGGTGCTTCGAGAAACCGGGCGTCATTCCGGGCAGGCGGCGAAGCCGTACAGCTCCGGAAGCCATCGCAGCGCGCAGCGCCTTTCGATGGTTTCCGGGCCTGCGCTACGCTCCGCAAGGAATGGGGCCCCTCCTTCGCCACTTGTCTAAGAGGCGGCAACCGTGGCCAGCGTTCTGTCCTTCATCAACGACAAGCGGGTGCGCGACCTGTTCTATCAGGTCGCGCTCGTGCTTGGGCTCGTCGGCGCGATCGTCTGGTTCGTGCGCAACGCCTCGGAGAACATGGTCAAGGCCGGCATCGCGTCGGGCTTCGACTTTCTCTGGCGCACTTCGGGGATCGAGGTTCCCTTCGTCCTGACCGGCTACACCCAGCAGGACAACATCCTCGCGCTGTTCTGGGTCGGCATCGCCAACACGATGCTCGTCACGGTGATCGCGATCGCGCTCGCCACCGTGCTCGGCTTCATCATCGGCATCGCGCGGTTGTCCTCGCACTGGCTGCTCTCGACGATTGCCGGTGCCTATATCGAGTTCGTCCGCAATATCCCGCTGCTGTTCTTCGTCCTGTTCTGGTATTTCGGCGTGATCGCGGCCCTGCCGGCGCCACGCGCCTCGCTGAGCCTATTCGGCGTCGCCTTCCTCAATAATCGCGGCCTGACGATGCCGCTGCCCGACTCGCCGGCGCCCTTCCGCTGGGCATTGGCGATCATGCTCCTGTCCTGGCTCATACAGTGGCTGGTGATGCGCTGGGCACGCCGGCGCAAGGAGGAGACCGGCCGCGATGCGCCCGTGCTCATGCTGGGCATCCTGTTCGTCCTGATCGTGCCCGCTCTGGCCGTCACCTGGGCCGGACTCGCCGTGCGCTGGGACGTGCCGGTGCTGCGCGGCTTCAATTACCGCGGCGGCTTCGTCGTGATCCCCGAATTCGTCGCGCTGCTGGCGGCCCTCGTCACCTATACGGCGGGCTTCATCGCCGAGATCGTGCGCGGCGGCATCCAGGCCGTGCCGCATGGCCAGAGCGAGGCGTCTGCAGCGCTCGGGCTGCGTCCCGGCCAGATCCTGCGGCTCGTCGTCATCCCGCAGGCGCTGCGCGTGATCGTGCCGCCGATGACCAACCAATATCTCAACGTGCTGAAGAACTCGTCCTTCGGTGCGGCCATCGCCTATCCCGACGTCGTCAGCCTGTTCATGGGCTCGGCGCTGAACAATACCGGGCAGGCGATCGAGATCATCGCCATGACGCTAGCGGTCTATCTGGTGATCGGGCTTGCCGTCTCCGCCTTCATGAACTGGTACAATGCCAGGATCGCGCTGGTGACCCGATGAGCGCAGCGACCTTTCCGCTCTGGCGCCAGAGGCTGTTCGGCACGCCGGCAACCGCCGCCCTCACAGTGGTCCTCGCACTCGGCATCGCCTGGGTCGCGGTCCCGCTGATCCGCTGGGCGCTGATCGACGCGACCTGGTCCGGCACCACGCGCAATGATTGCACCGGCAGCGGTGCCTGCTGGGTCTTCATTCGGGCCCGCTTCGGCCAGTTCATGTATGGGCTCTATCCCGTCGACGAGCGCTGGCGGGCCGATCTCACCGGAGCAATCTTCGCACTCTCTGGGCTCGGCCTCTATCTCTCGCCGAAATCCATGCGGATCCGGCTCGCGATCCTGGCGCTGATCATCCTGCCACCGCTCGGCGTCTGGCTGCTTGCCGGCGGGTTCGGTCTGCGCCCGGTCGAGACGCGCGAGTGGGGCGGGCTGATGCTGACGCTCTTCATCTCGGTCTATTCCAGCCTGATCGCGATCCCGCTCGGCATCCTGCTCGCGCTTGGACGCCAGTCGCAGCTCAAGGTGGTGCGGCTGATCAGCGTGCTGTTCATCGAGTTCTGGCGCGGCGTGCCGATCATCGCGGTCATCTTCCTCGCCTCGCTGCTGCTGCCGCTGATCCTGCCGAGCGGCACGGGCATCGACCGCCTGGCGCGCGCCGTGATCGGGCTCGGCCTCGTCATCGCCGCCTATATGGCCGAAGCCGTCCGCGGCGGATTGCAGGCGCTTCCCTCCGGCCAGCGCGAGGCCGCAACCGCGCTGGGACTGACCTATTGGAAGGCAACCGGGCTGATCGTTCTGCCGCAGGCCTTGCGGATTTCGCTGCCGGCGATGACCAACGAATTCATCGCGCTGATCAAGAACACGACGCTCGTGCTCGTCGTCTCGATCCTCGACCTGCTCGGCATCGCCCAGGCCTCGCTTGCCGACCCCAACTGGGTCGGGATGAACATGGAGGCCTATGCCTTTGCCGGGGCGATCTATTGGCTGATCTGCTACGCGCTATCGCGCTGGAGCAAGCGCCTCGAGCGACGCAAACTGGGTTAAGCGACCGTAAAGTCGGGATCACCCGCTCCGCTCCCGCGGGCCCCAATGAAAAAGCCGGCCTTGCGGGGCCGGCTTCGATTTCAGATCCAAGGAGCCTTGGCTCAGGCGCGCACGACCTTGCGGTCGCGACGGCGATCGGCCGCGGGCTGATAGGCAATCCGGGCGTGGTAGCTGCAATAGGGCATGCCGGTCTGCGAACGGCCGCCGCAGAAGCGGAATTCCGCCGTGGTCGGGTCGCCCATCGGCCAGCGGCACATATATTCGCGCAGGTCCATGATGGTGACCCGATCGGAGAACGGCACCACGACGTCCTCAGGCAAAGCCGGCGCCTGTTGTGCCTCGACCTCGACCTCGGGCTCATATTGCGGCGCGAGCGCATTGGCGCCACGGGTCATGCCGGCATTGCCGCCGACAGGATGGCTCGGCGCGCGGGTCGGCGCCTTGCGGGGGCGCGGCGTCGACGAAGCGGCCGGGCTCTTGGCTCGCCCGGAAAGACCAAGCCGGTGCACCTTGCCGATCACGGCATTACGCGTGACGTTGCCGAGTTCGCCCGCAATCTGGCTGGCGCTCAGTCCGTCGCTCCAGAGCTTCTTGAGAAGCTCGACGCGTTCGTCCGTCCATGCTCCGACGTCGTTCATGGCTTCACCTGTCTCATCGGGCCAGCTCCTTCACGGAACCGGCCTATGGGCCGATCGTGGGCGGAATCCGAAACCGGCAGCTCCCGCTGTTAAACGGAGGCCGTTACACCCGGAATTGACGGTACAGGAGACGCCGCACGAGATGTCGTATCTGACAAACCGGACCATACAAGATGCCGGGACTCGGCCACAAGAGTCCCCGAATCGGAAATTGGTTTTTCCCCAGCCATTCGCGGATCGCGGGTCAAGCCCCCACCTGCGGAGCAACTGACCTTACGGCGCGGAATTGACAGCGGGGGACCGGTTTTGCATAGTCTCGCCGACCTAGCCGCCCTTCCACGGGCGGCGCTTATGTTTTTGACGGATCAAGGTCTTCTTGGTGATGCGGATGACGGCGCGACGAGACGTCGGGAACTGGCTGCGACGATAATGTCGCCGGCGGGTCGCAGAGGGCTGCCAATTCTTGCCCCGCGACTCCGTTCTTCCATCCAGCGCCCACCCGTTCTCATTCGCCCTTCCGTGAGGATCGCCTGTCATGACCCCTGCTCCCTTTAATCCCTCCCAGTCCGTGCTGTTGCCGACCTATGCTCGCGCGCCGATCGCGCTTGAGCGCGGCGAAGGCGCCTGGGTGGTCGCCTCGGACGGCCAGCGCTATCTCGATTTCGGCGCAGGCATCGCCGTCAATGCGCTCGGCCATGCGCATCCGCATCTGGTCCAGGCGCTGACCGAGCAGGCCTCGCGCATCTGGCACACCTCAAACCTCTACAGCATGCCGGAAGGAGAACGGCTGGCCCGGCGGCTCTGCGAGGCGACCTTCGCGGAACGGGCGTTCTTCACCAATTCCGGCGCCGAGGCCAATGAGTGCGCCATCAAGATGGCGCGCAAGTACCATGCTGCGAAAGGCCATCCCGAGCGCTATCGCATCATCACCTTCGAGGGCGCCTTCCACGGTCGTACGCTTGCGACCATCGCTGCCGGCGGCCAGCAGAAATATATCGACGGCTTCGGCCCGAAGGTCGACGGCTTCGACCAGGTGCCCTTCGACGACGAGGCCGCGCTGAAGGCCGCGATCGGGCCCGAGACGGCTGCGCTGATGATCGAGCCGATCCAGGGCGAGGGTGGCCTGCGCTCCGCGCCCGTGCGCTTCCTCAAGCTGCTCCGCGAGCTCTGCGACACGCATGGCCTGATGCTGATCTTCGACGAGATCCAGACCGGCGTGGGGCGCACCGGCAAGTTCTTCTCCTATGAGCTCTCGGGCGTCGCGCCCGACATCATGGCGATCGCCAAGGGCATTGGCGGCGGGTTCCCGATGGGCGCCTGCCTCGCCACCGAGGAAGCGGCTTCGGGCATGACGCTCGGCACGCATGGCACGACGTTCGGCGGCAATCCGCTCGCCATGGCGGTCGGCAATGCCGTGCTCGATGTCGTGCTGGCGCCGGGCTTCCTCGATCACGTCCAGCAGATGAGTCTGCGCCTGCGACAGTCGCTGGCCCAGCTCAGGGATCACCATCCCGACGTGATCTCGGAGATCCGCGGCGAGGGGCTGATGATCGGCCTGAAGCTCAACACGCCGAACACCGATTTCGTGGTCGAGGCGCGTGCGGCCGGGCTGCTGGTCGTCGCAGCCGGCGACAATGTCGTGCGCCTGCTGCCGCCGCTGGTCATCACCGAGGCCGATGCCGCGGAGGCGATCGTGCGGCTCGAAAGGGCTGCGCAAGCGGTCGAGGCCACCCTGAAGCGACCGGCGGCCGAATAACGAACCCTCCGCCCACGGCACGTTTTTTTTGAAGGAAGCGCCGACGATGCGCCATTTCCTCGATCTTTCCGATTTCTCCAGCGACCAGCTCCGCGCCATCCTGCGCGCGGGCGAGGAGATGAAGGCCCGCCGCCGCACGCCGGCGGCAGCCTCCGACCGCCTGCTCGAAGGCAAGGTCATCGCCATGATCTTCGAACAGCCTTCCCTGCGGACCCGCGTCTCCTTCGACGTCGGCATCCGCGAACTTGGCGGCTCGCCGATGATGGTGACGGGGCAGGAGATCGAGCTCGGCGAGCGCGAGACCATTGCCGATACCGCCCGCGTGCTGTCGCGCTATGTCGACGCCATCATGATCCGCATGCTCGACCATGATTCCGTGGTCGAGATGGCGAAATATGCCACCGTGCCGGTCATCAACGGGCTGACCAAGCGCCAGCATCCCTGCCAGGTCATGGCCGACGTCATGACCTTCGAGGAGCGCAGGGGGCCGATCACCGGCAAGCGCATCGCCTGGACAGGCGACACGAACAATGTCCTGACCTCCTGGGTGCACGCGGCCGGGCGGCTCGATTTCGAGCTTGCGATCGCGACGCCGGAAGAGCTGTCGCCCCCGCCGGCCCTGATCGACTGGGCTCGCAAGCAGGGCGCCAAGATCCGGCTGACCAGCCGGCCCGAAGCCGCGGTCGAGGGCGCAGATTGCGTCATCACCGATTGCTGGGTCTCGATGGGGGACGAGGAAGGCACGCGCCACAATCTGCTGCGCCCCTACCAGGTCGACGAGCGCCTGCTCGGTCGCGCCGAAAAGGATGCGATCTTCATGCACTGCCTGCCGGCGAGCCGCGGCGAGGAAGTCACCGATGCGGTCATGGACGGCCCGCAATCGGCCGTCTTCGACGAAGCCGAGAACCGGCTGCATGCGCAAAAGGGCATCCTGGCCTGGTGCTTTGGCGGCGTCGCAGCCTGATGGCCGTCGCTGACACCCCCTCGGAGACGGCGGCGCTAGACGATCGGGTCGTGCCGTTCACGGTCCCGGACCTCGACATTCGCGGCCGGGTCGTACGGCTCGGCGCCTCGATCGACACAGTCCTCGAGCGTCACAACTATCCGGAGCCGGTCTCGCGCGTCCTTGGCGAAGCAGCCGCGCTTACCGTTCTGCTCGGCACCGCACTTAAATTCGAAGGCCGTTTCCAGCTCCAGACCAAGAGCGACGGGCCGATCTCCATGCTGGTGGTCGATTTCAACGCGCCCGACAATTATCGCGCCGTCGCGCATTACGACGAGGCGCGGCTACAGCAGGCGGTCGCTGAGGGCACGTTGAGCACGGGCGATCTGCTCGGCAAGGGCCATCTCGGCCTGACGGTCGATCAGGGCTCGCAGTCGACGCGCTATCAGGGCGTGGTCGCGCTCGAACATCAGAGCCTCGAAGACRCGGCGCACCAGTACTTCAAGCAGTCCGAACAGATTCCGAGCCGGGTGCGGCTCGGCGTCGGCAGCGTCGTCACAGGCGCGGGACGGCAATGGCGAGCTGGCGGGCTGATCGTGCAGTTCATGCCGACCTCGCCCGACCGGCTACGCGCCGCCGACATCCATCCGGGCGATGCCCCGCAGGGGCACGAGATCCTGGCCAGCGACCACCCCGACGGGATCGCCGACGATGCCTGGGCCGAGGCCCGCTCGCTGGTCGAGACGGTCGAGGACCACGAACTGCTCGACCCGATGCTGGAAAGCGAGCGGCTGCTCTATCGCCTGTTCCACGAGCGTGGCGCACGCGTCTTCGAGCCGGTGATCGTGCATGAATCCTGCCGCTGCTCGCGTGAGCGCGTGCTCGGCATGCTGCGCGGCTTTTCCGCCGAGGACCGCCGGGCCATGGTCGCCGATGACGGCACGCTCGCCGTCACCTGCGAATTCTGCTCGCGGCGCTATGATTTCGACCCGACCGAGGTCGAGGCGGGGCTGAACACCTCGCCCTGACGCTGCCGCGATTCTCGCTCCGGCGCTGTTCTCTCAGAGCGACAGCCCGGCGGCCTTCATCAGAAGACGGAAGCCGAGGGCAACGACGCCGAGCGAGAGCACGCTTGCGCCCCAGATCAGGACGAGCCAGCCGAAGCGGCTGAGCCAGGACTTGCGAGGGGCAGTGACCGGCTCCATCAGTGGTAGCCCTCCCCCGCCTTCACCTTGCCGCGAAACACGTAATAGGACCACGCGGTGTAGGCGAGGATGATCGGGATGATAAAGAGCGCCCCGACCAGGGTGAAGCCCAGGCTCTGCGGCGGAGCCGCTGCCGCGCGGATCGAGATGTCGGGCGGGATGATGTTGGGCCAGAGGCTGATCGCAAGGCCGCTATAGCCGAGGAAGAGCAGCACCAGCGACAGCAGGAAGGGCGCTGCATGCGGCGACCGCTTCAGCACCGACAGGATCAGCGCGGCCGTCGCGAAGACAAGGATGGGGACGGGCGCGAAGAAGAACAGGTTCGGCAGCGTGAACCAGCGTTCCGCCACGCGCTGATGCAGCCATGGCGTCCACAGGCTGACAAGCACGATGGCGACGAGCAGGGCGATGACGATCGGGCGGGCGAGCGCGATCATGCGCTGCTGCAGCTGTTCCTCCGTCTTCATGATCAGCCAGGTGCTGCCCAGCAACGCATAGGCCACGAGAAGACCAAGGCCGGTGAACAGGCTGAACGGTGTCAGCCAGTCGAGCGCGCCGCCGGCAAAGGCGCCGTCGCGCACCACAAAGCCATTGATGAAGGCGCCGAGCGACACGCCCTGGAAATAGGTGGCGATGTAGGAGCCCCAGGCAAAGGCCTTGTCCCAGAACGGCTTGTGCGCCTCATCGGCCTTGAAGCGGAACTCGAAGGCGACGCCGCGCCAGATCAGCCCGGCCAGCATCAGGACGAGCGGAAGATAAAGCGCGCTGAGGATCACGGCATAGGCGAGCGGGAAAGCGGCCATCAGCGCTGCGCCACCCAGCACCAGCCAGKTTTCATTGCCATCCCAGACCGGCGCCACCGTGTTGACCATGGTGTCGCGATCCTCCCGCCCCTTCACGAAGGGAAACAGGATCCCGATGCCGAGGTCGAAACCGTCCATGATCACATACATCATCAGGCCGAAGCCGATGATCACCGCCCAGATGATCGGAAGATCGATACCCATCTCGCTCACGCTCCCTTGCCGGCGCCGCTGGGGGCATCGAGGTGATCCGGCGCGGCCGAGAGCGGCCGGGCCGGGCGTTGATTCAAGAGCTCATCGCCATGGGCTTCCGGCTCCGGGCCGTGGCTCTCTGGACCATGTCCCACCAGCTTCAGCATGTAGCTGACACCGGTTCCGAAGACCGCGATGTACATGACGATGAAGACGATCAGCGTCGCCGACAGCGCCAGTGCCGAGTGGTTGGAGACTGCGTCCTTCGTTCGCATCACGCCATAGACGATCCAGGGCTGACGACCGATCTCCGTCGTGAACCAGCCTGCGAGGATGGCGACCAGCCCCGACGGCCCCATCAGCAAGGCAAAGCGCAGGAACAGCTTCGACTCGTACAATCCTCCGCGCCAGCGCAGCCAGACGCTCCAGAGGCCGAGCGCCAGCATGAGGAAGCCGAGGCCGACCATGATGCGGAAGCTCCAGAACACGATGGTCGAATTGGGCCGGTCCTCGGGAGCGAACTCCTTCAGGCCCTGAATCTGGCCATTCCAGTCATGGGTCAGGATCAGGCTTCCCAGGCGGGGGATTTCGAGCTTGTAGCGCGTTGTCTCGGCCGCCATGTCGGGCCAACCGAACAGCACCAGCGGCACGCCCTCGCCGGGTTTGTTCTCCCAGTGTCCTTCCATCGCGGCGATCTTGGCCGGCTGATATTTGAGCGTGTTCAGGCCATGCGCATCGCCAACGGCAACCTGCAGCGGCGCGACGACCAGCAGCATCCACATCGCCATCGACAGCATCGTCCTGATCGCCGGCGTGTTGCGGCCGCGCAGCAGATGCCAGGCGCCGGAGGCGGCGACGAACAGCGCCGTCGCGAGAAAGGCGGCGATGGTCATATGCACGAGACGATAGGGGAAGGACGGGTTGAAGATGACCTTCAGCCAGTCGACCGGGATGACCCGACCGTCGATGATCTCGAAGCCCTGCGGCRTCTGCATCCAGCTGTTGGAGGCAAGAATCCAGGTCGCAGAGACGAGCGTGCCCAGCGCGACCATGATCGTCGCGAAGAAATGCAGGCCAGGTCCGACCTTGTTCCAGCCGAACAGCATGACGCCGAGGAAGCCGGCCTCGAGGAAGAACGCGGTCAGCACCTCATAGGTGAGGAGCGGCCCGGTGACGCTGCCGGCAAAGGAGGAGAAATAGCTCCAGTTCGTGCCGAACTGGTAGGCCATGACCAGCCCGGAGACGACGCCCATGGCAAAGTTCACGGCAAAGATCGTCGACCAGAAATGGTAGAGGTCGCGATAGACGGTGTCGCGCTTCCACAGCCACAGGCCTTCCAGCACGGYGAGATAGCTCGCGAGCCCGATCGTGATCGCCGGGAAGACGATGTGGAACKAGATGGTGAAGCCGAACTGGATGCGGGCCAGCTCGAGTGCGGTCAGACCGAACATCTCAGCTCCTCACCCATGCCGCTGCCGAGGCAGGTTTCCCGCAGGCGAGCGCCGAGATTGACGCGTTTTCCATCGCTTCACCAGAGTTCGGCGAGCAATGGATTATCGCTCGCTACATCCAATCAATGTCTGCATACATTATTCCTAAGCGTATGCATTTTCCAGTGAAGCGTGCCGCGCGCAAGCGAGGCAAGACAGCGCAGGCGTCCCTGCACGGGCGACTGCGCTGCGACGTGTACGGCGTTATGCGAGCAAGTTCAGCACGGGCAAGACGACGCACCTGGCCCGGATGGTGCGCCCGGGGCGCGCCGAACGGCAGAACATCGGGCTGCGCGGCTGGCTGGGCAGACCTCACCCCCAACGCACCGAGGCGACGCTCGCCCCGGCTGCCTGYCGTCACCGATGCGGGGGCTCAGAGCCTCTCAGCTCCGGCAGCTCTCCATCAGATCGCGCATGAATGTCTCGCCGGCGGCGAGCTGCTCGAGCGTGATGAACTCGTCAGGCTGATGCGCCTGATCGATCGAGCCGGGGCCGCAGACGACCGTCGGCAGGCCGGCGCGCTGAAAATGCCCAGCCTCGGTCGCATAGGGCACGGCAATCGTGCTGTTGCGGCCGGCAAGCCGCATCGTGAGGGCCTCCGCCGTCGAGCCGGCATCGGGCGCAAGACCCGGCACATCCGATGTCATCACGGTCGTGATCGTCGAGGACGGCGCGGTGCGGCGCATGCGCGCGAGCACCGTCTCGGCATAGGCGGCGAAGCGATGCGGCACCTCGTCGGGGTCCGAACCCGGCAACGTACGCACCTCCCAGCCAAGCTCGCAGCGATCGGCCAGGATGTTGCGGGCGATTCCGCCATGGAGCTTGCCGACATGGACCGTGTCGTAGGGCGGATCGAAGCGATCTGCCGGGTCGGCCCGTTCCATCAGCTCCTGCGCCATCCGGTCAAGCTCGGCGGCGAGCAACGCCCCGGCATGGACGGCGCTGGCGCCGAGATGCGGCTTCGAGGAATGGGCGGCGAAGCCGGTGACGACGGTATTGAAGGTGCGGATGCCCTTATGGGCGTCGGCAATTTCGAGCGAAGTCGGCTCGCCGACGATGACAGCGCGCGGCAGCGGCAGATCGCGACCCATGCGGGCAATGCCGTCCACCACGCCGAGGCAGGTGAGTTCCTCGTCATAGGACAGGAAGAGATGGATCGGCGTCGTCAGTCTGGCGGCCAGGAATTCCGGCACGAGGGCCAGTCCCAGGGCCACAAAACCCTTCATGTCGACGGCGCCTCGACCATAGGCCCTGCCATCGGCAATGCGCAGGGTGAAGGGGTCGCTCGACCAGGCCTGCCCCGTKACGGGCACGACATCGGTATGGCCGGACAGGACGATGCCGCCGCGATCGGCCGGGCCAATTGTGGCGAAAAGCGCAGCCTTGTCGCCCTCGGCGTTGGGAATCCGGATCGAGGACACACCCCAGCTCTCGAGATAATCCGCAACGAAGGCGATGAGATCGAGATTGGACTTGGCGCTCACCGTGTCGAAGGCGACGAGGCGCGACAGCATTTCGAGCGGCGTGTAGCGCCGCGCGGCCGTGGTCGGAATGGTCAATGCAGAACCTTCTTCACATAGGGGGAATCGAGCGGAAACAACGGCACCTCGACATCGAAGACCACACCATCCTCGCCCAGCATGGCGTAATAGCCACGCATCGAGCCGTCGGGCGTCATCAGCGGGCAGCCCGAGGTGTAGCTGAAGCTCTCGCCCGGCCGCAGCACCGGCTGCTTGCCGACCACGCCATCGCCGCGCACTTCATGGACCTCACCACGGCCATCGGTGATGAACCAGTGGCGGGTCATCAACTGCACGGTCTGTCGCGACTGGTTCACGATCTCGATCGTATAGGCCCAGAAATAGCGACCCTGCTCATGGGCGGATTCCCGTTCCATGAACTCGGGAACGGCGGTCACGCGCACGCCTCGGGTTTGCGCCTGATACATGCTCAGCGGCTCCGTGCCGTTGCGGTTCGCCGGCGGGCGGAATTGGGCCGGGAACGACGTCCCTGTTATGGACCGGCCGGCGGCAGCGTCAATCCCGAAGCCGCGCTGGCCAGTCCTGCGTCCGGCCCGGCGCGGCGGCGGACAGAATGATTCCCGCATGGACAACCGCCCCGAAAACGGGCGATAGGACTGGCCCGCCTGGCCCTCATGCCAGGCTTCGCTAGCTCATGCTGAACAGGTCCGACGCTCATGCTGCCCTTCCTGCCCGGCATCCAGCCCGACAGCCGCATCCGTGCCTTCATCGAAGAAGGTGTGATCAAGCTCGCGCGGCCGCCCGCGGAGGGCCAGATCCAGCCGGCCAGCCTCGACCTCAGGCTGGGCGACAAGGCCTATCGCGTCCGCGCCAGTTTTCTGCCCGGCCCCGGGTCGACCGTCTCACGGCGGCTCGACCAGCTCGCCCTGCATGAGATCGACCTGACCAGGGGTGCTGTGCTCGAGACCGGCTGCGTCTATGTCGCCGAGCTGATGGAAGGGCTGGCGCTGCCCCAGGGCCTGCGCGCCGCGGCGAACCCGAAGAGCTCGACAGGCCGGCTCGATGTCTTCACCCGCGTCATCACCGACCGGGCGCGCGAATTCGATCTGGTCGAGGAAGGCTATGAGGGCCCGCTCTTCATCGAGATCTCGCCACGCACCTTCCCGGTCCTGGTGCGCTCCGGCTCGCGGCTCTCTCAGATCCGCTTCCGCGCCGGCGATGCCCGGCTCGACGACCGGACGCTGGGGGAATTGCACGAGCGCGAGACGCTGGTCAGCGCGGCCACTCCCTCCTTCCAGAGCGGCGTCGCCGTCAGCGTCGATCTCGCCGGCTTCGACGGCCTCGTGGGCTATCGCGGCAAGCGCCATACCGCGCTCGTCGATGTCGACCGGGTMGGTGCCTACCGCGTCGCTGATTTCTGGGAGCCGATCCAGGCGGACGCCTCGCGCTCCCTGATCCTCGATCCGGACCAGTTCTACATCCTGGCCTCGAAGGAGGCGGTGCATGTGCCCCCGGACTATGCCGTCGAGATGACGCCATTCGATGCGCTCGTCGGCGAGTTCCGCGTCCACTATGCCGGCTTCTTCGACCCCGGCTTCGGCCATGGCGGCGCCGGTGGCAAGGGCGCACGCGCCGTTCTCGAGGTCCGCTCGCGCGACGTGCCCTTCATCATCGAGGACGGCCAGATCGTCGGTCGACTGGTCTATGAGCACATGGCAGCACGGCCGGACGCCCTCTATGGCGCCGACCTGAAATCGAACTACCAGGGCCAGGCGCTCAAGCTCTCGAAGCATTTTCGCGACTGACTGAATCAGACGCTCCCATCCTGCACGATTGCCGGATGACACCTGCGCCGGAAGCCGCTATGAGATTCGCGTCCTCGCCGTTGATCTGCGGTCGCTGCGAGCGCATGCGGGCGTAGTTCAGTGGTAGAACGTCAGCTTCCCAAGCTGAATGTCGTCGGTTCGATCCCGATCGCCCGCTCCAATCTTTTCAGGCACTTAAGCTGAGTATGGTCGGCGATTTCGCCAGCTACTCCTCAGCTACCTCTAGATCCTCGAAGCGACCGATCTAGCAGCCGATACCAGTCGCCGGGAAGGCTGATAGAGGCCGAGCAAGCCCATTCGCACGCCTCCGAGGAGCGCCCCCCGGGGGGCGCTCGGTTGGCGGCGCTCTATATACTAAAGTAGGGGCGAGCAGATCGGACAATACCGTTCAACCTAAGGTAACTTGCCACGGCAAAACTATGCAGGCCGGAACCGCAGATGACTCAGCCGACGCTTAAGACAATCCTGCACATCAGTGACTTCCATTTCGCGAAACGGCGGCAACATGATCAAAAGCAGGTCGTGGATGCCCTGATAGCTGATCTAAAGGAGCTTTGCGT